>JBJTVM010000520.1:0-9856 GCA_046081205.1 Pseudanabaena sp.
CTATTTGTAAGGAACTGAAAGTCATTACCACTTAGGGATTTGTCTTTTGCCCACTCTAGAGATGATTGTAATTCTTCTCCATAGAGTAAAAATGAATTATCAAGTTTACTAGATGCAAGCCAAGCGGACATCTTTTCGGAATAAGGACAAAGAGTTACTAAAACACGATCTATCCAATCGATGTTAAAGATTTCTCGATAAATATGGTTATGGGAAATTAAGCGATTTTGATAGTTAATTACTAATCCTGAAAGCTTAAGTTCCATTTGTTCTTGGTTATTCCCCTCAACTATAACATCACAGTTCATCAGAACCTTTCGATATAATTCCAGAAGACGGCTAGTACGATCGCTACGCCATAACAAGCGATCGCGGATCGTCCTTAAATGTTCAGGAATATCTTGACTTTCCCAATTTTCAATAATTGATCGCCAAACTAGATTCTTAACGTATTTTGCTTCTTGATTTGGCTCTATATATTCCTCAGAGGTAAGAATGAGCCTACAAACCTTTTGCGTCAGAAAGGGTTGTCCCTTTGTCCAATATATGATTTGTCGCATTACTGCACGAGGATTGGCTGATTTAGTTGTCAATCCATCGGCAAGAGGCTGTGCTTCCTCAATTTCAAATCCTTTTAGCCGATCGCTCGACCGATATTAAAAGGCGTACTGACATGCTTGTTTTGGATTAAATCTGAGGGTGTGGCTACCCCAAGCAATACAAAGGTAAGTTGGTTAAACTTAGGGCGATCGGCGCGGCTATTGTAAAAAGCGCGAATTGAGGCAAAGAAATCATCCGCATTAAAAGGAAGGCTGAGAACGCTATCGATCTCATCAATGAAAATGACGATTTTTTGAGAAACATATTCTAATAGAACATCTTCGACAAATTCGCTAAACTTCTGAACTGATGAAATGAGATCATGATCGCGCCACCAAATCCTTAAATTAAACCTATCGCCTAATTTAAACCCACTTACTAAATTCCGCACAATACTGGCATACCACTGATCGGCAGTGAGATTTTGGCTACCAATAGAAGTCATGTCAATCTCCACACAAGCAAAATCCTCTGCTTGTAATCTCTGCATTGTCTGCACTCGCAAGCTGGACTTGCCCATCTGCCTAGAGTTCAGCACATAGCAAAACTCTCCCGCTTTGATACCTGCATACAAATCGTCATCGGCTTGCCGCCGCACATAGGTAGGAGCATTTGCAGGTAGACAACCTCCTGCTTGGTAGGTGTAATTGTTGCTGGTCATAAATTATCAGCCACCTCTAGACGATCTCTAAAATAAATCTGATAAAGATTGCACCGTGGAATCACATCATTTCCTTTCCGTAGCGTTAATCCCATACTATCCAGTTTAAACGCTTCCTCTGAAGATAATCGCACAGGTTCATAGCTACTTACCACCTTTTTCATCGCTTCAGCAAGTTTTGGATTTTGCTCAAGGTTCCATAAATGGCGACGGAGATGATCACTATAGAAACCTGCTTCAGTAGGTGCAGTCTTTAACATGTCAGCAAGCTCAATATCATGGCGAGCTATATGATATAGAGCAACGCGCACCAGATAAGGGTGACCACCAACCATAGCCATAAGTTGCGATACTTCAACATCCGTCCATCTCAGTCTATGACGAGCCACAAGATCAGCTATTTGCTCGCGCGAAAATTCACTCAATTCAATAGGCAAACCAACATTAAAAGGTGACTGATTGATATTTAGCGGAATATAGACTTCCTGTGAGTGGACAACTATCAGTCGCAAACGCTTCCACAAATCGTCGCTTTTTGCGGCTTCGTGCCAAGCTCTGAGCAGCCCAAAAAAGTCTTCAGCGATCGCACGATACTGAAAGATTAGATCCACTTCATCTAGTGACAGTACTAATGCTCCATTTATTTCTGGCAGAATGAAATCCTCGAAATATGCGGTGCAATTATCTTTGCTACCAAAAATTTCATCCCAAGAATCGCTAATCTTACTTCTTAGTTTGATTTGCCTACCCACATTGGCACAGAACCAGCGCAAAAATTTATCCAGATCAGCAAACACAGATCCATCAGCAATTTGAAAATTGAGAGTAACAGATTGGCAGTTATGCTGCGTTGCATGGTGCAAAATTTTTCCCATCAGTGAAGATTTACCCATTTGTCGAGGTGCTTTAATGCGGATTAATGCTCCTGATTTCTCGATTGCCTCAAAGCAATCACGTTCAATGGGTGGACGTTCTATATAAAAAATGGAATTGGTAGCAACTTGTCCGTTAGGATCATCTAAGACTATAGGGCGATCAATAAGATTAAGAATTGTAGTCTCACCGCTATTAGCAAGAGCTTTTAAGGCGGCTGTAGCATCCCCAAACCGTTGGCGATAGTCATAACGCACCATCTTATCTAAAAATGAAATGAGATAAGGGCTAATAGAACTTACAAGATCCTTCCAAATTAGTTCGCTCGTGCTTCTATCTTTAGGAATTTTGAAGCAATCTTGAAGACCTGTAAGAGCTTGCAGGCAAACCATACCTACAGCATATATGTCACTGCTAAATTGAGGATTTCCTGCTAGTTGTTCACTGGGCATATAGCCTAAGGAACCGATTACCAAGGTTTGACTTGAAGTTTGCGCATTGGTCGTTCTGCGTGAAGCTCCTGCCCCAAATGATTTGACTGCACCAAAATCAATCAGGACAATTTTGCGATCGCTACTACGGCGCATTAGGTTAGCAGGTTTGATATCGCGATGGATTACTTGTGAGCTGTGCACAAATTTAAGGACATCCAAAATATCATGAAGAAATTCTAAGACTTCTTCTTGTGTCCATGGCTTTCCTTCAATAATTTCGTTGTCGAATGTATGTCCTTCGACAAACTCTTGTGCGAGATAAAACTCCCCATCTTGCTCAAAGTGAGCTAAAAGTCTGGGGATTTGACTGTGACTACCCAAATGTTCTAATGTCTTTGCCTCACGATCAAATAAACGTTTGGCAATCTCTAAATCTTTTGGATTATCAAACTTCGGTTTGAGTTGCTTCACCACGCAAAGACAACCATGTAAATGATTATCTTTTGCCAAAAAAGTCTGACCAAAACCACCACTACCCAGTGAACGAATAATTTGATAACGCCCGGCAAGAATAGTTTCAGGGATAGCCATATGTTTATCTGCGAATGAGTGAATTGTTCAGTGAAAACAGATTTTACAGTTCAGAATAAGCGAGAAGTTAGGAGTAAAAGCGATAAACCTAGTAAAACTAGAATCGAACTGCCGATATTATTCCAGAATTGGTGATAGCTGCTGAGAGAGGCGCGTTGCTTGGGGCGATCCTCCATGATGGGTTGCACGTTGACAGATCGATGATTGGGAACTTGCCGCGTCGAAACCAACCTGTCGCAATTACCGAGCGATCTTTCTAGATTATTAATCGCATTAGAAGGATCGATAATCCTTTGACGGAAATTGGGAATACAATTGTCGAACTTACGTTAAATTACCAAGGTTAATTATGTTAAATATTGGCGTTTTTTGTCAAACTGTGAATCTCTAGAGTGACAAAACCCTAAAAACGATTTTCATATTCGATGGAGATACCTGTACTGCCATCAGTACCATAGTTACCGCGCAATAGAATATTTGGGTCAACACGATAACGTACAGAGAAATTAGTTGGTTGGGTGGAATCATTGATAATCCGTTGGAGAGCAACCGAGAAACTGTTGCTAACATCGATCGCTGCCTCCGCCGACAGCCCTAATGTGCCTGTACTGCTACTGCCTGAAGTGTTAGTAGTAACTGGGCTGAGATTAAACTCAGCCAGATTCAACGCATCACCGATCGCATCTTGGAGGAAGTTGAGAACTGTACCACCTGCAAAACTTGCCAACGCTGAAGCAGGGTCAGATCCTCCCTGTTGTTGCAAAACGCCACCGCCAATTAGGGCTATGATTTCTGCTTGGCTACGAGGTGGACTACTGGAAAGACGAATATCTGGCGCAAGTGCTGTACCCGTAACACTAGCTTGGACTCGTAAAGTCTTCTGCGCCCCCAAATTGCTGACGGGAACCTCGTTGGGGCGGAACAGATCGTCAGGACGATTAGAGTTGATCGGTACGCGGGTAATCTCAGCCACAGCACCAGCAACACGAACATTGAGAGTTGGATTTAGTCCTTGAGCAGGTTTAAACTCGACGAAGTTTTCATAGGCGCGATCGAGACGGAACCTTGTTGAAATTGCATTGAACTGTCCACGCGAGATATTGATTTTACCTTCTGGCTCTGGCTTGAGGAAGGTTCCATTCACAATTAGAGTTCCTTCTCCCAAGAAATTAAATATGGGAAAGCGTGTCACTTGCATATTTTGTAATTTAACGGCGAGGCGATCAAAGGCTACATCAGCTAAATTGCTATTATCATTGGATGCGGTCGAGCTATTGGGATCAGCATCATTACCAATCACAAATCGTCCATCGCCAAGTGCCACTTCACCTGTAATTACTGGCGCTAATAGTGCGCCTCTAACGATAACTCGACTGTTAAAGTTGTCAGAGCTGATATCTCGAATATTTAGTTTGAGCTTATCAGCATTGATAGCGAGGGCTTGTTGATATTCGGGACTATCTGTTGGGATGAGATTAGGGTTACTAATGGGGAGAATACCTGTTAAAGCGAGTTTGCCTTCGCTAAAGTTGCTCTTGATATTACTGATTAGGCGATCGCGAGTGAAGTCAATCACACCTTGGACTTCGGTAAAATCTCCTGGTAAACCTGCAATCTTGACCTTGGCATTATCGACCGTCATCTTTCCAGCGATTTTGGGATCTCTAAAGGTTCCATTTGCGGTGAGATTGATATTGCCTTTACCGGTTACCCAACGTACAGGCTGATTGAAAATATTAATAAAGGCAATACCTTCATCCTTAACGTCGAGCTTCACGTCAAATATGCCAAAAACACTAAAATTACCAGAAGCAACAACAGAATCCTTACCTGCGACCTTCATATTGGCATTGAAATTAATATTTAACTTGTCATAGTTAAACTTCAGTGCTACAAAATCAATGGGTTGGCGGTTAACGGTGCCATTGGCTAGACTCAATTGTCCTTTAATCCCTAAATCTAATAAATTAGTACCAGAGATGGAGAGATTGCCGTTAACCTTTCCAGTCAAATCAAAGGGAATTGCACTAAAAAATGGCAATGGTCTTAAAGATTCAATGGGAAAATCTTTTAATTCAATTTCACCACTTTGTTCAGTGAATAGGAATAGTGGATTTGAGGAAGGAGTCAGTCTGATACTTGCCTTTGTGATGCGTCCATAGCTTTTATCTGACTGGAAGTTGGCTTTAGCAATATTGAAAACGCCAAAGGCATAACTTCCTTCTACTTGAATGTCGTCAACTGCAAATTTCCCATACTCAAATTTTTTGCCAACTAGGTTAAGACCGACACTAATACCTCTGCGTTGGTTAAAGCCAAAGGTAACTTTGCCCTTAATATCACCACGAAAATCCGTGAGTGGCGGCAGATTAAAATTGCGCGCTGAATTGACAGTTTCTTGCTGTTCCTGTCGTAGTTCGATTTGCGTGAGATATTGCAACTGCTTGTATAGAGGCTCGCCCATCAATCTGATTGCTTCTAAGGGCTGTAGTTCTGCTGCTCTATTTTTAGTAAAAGTAATCCCCTGAGTAACATCAACAATATTGGCCCATTGTAGTGTGGCGAATACATCTTGAACTCGTCCTTGAGTAACTTCGACAGCTCCTGCAATTGGATCTTCAGCTTTGGGGTTGTAAGTCAGATTGAACTTATATTCATTATTAACTTCTCCCTGCCGAATACTTAGGTTTCCATCCTTAACATCCAAAACCCCATTTGCGTAAGTGACTTTGGCGATCGCGCGTTCCGCCAACAATCGACCAAAGCGAGGACGTTCCACCGTAACCTCACCTATTGCCGAGGGATTATTGGTAAAATCAACGATGAGATTACTGGATAGCTTGCCACTGACATCATTTTGTCCTGCGAGAGAAGCAGCTAGCGCAAGGGGAATATTATTGACTGCTACTTGTAAACGGCGAGGATTATTCTCAAAACGTCTACCTATTGCCGTAGATTCACCTAAGTTCACATTAAAATCAATGGGACGAAAAGCACTATCTAAACGCGCAACAATGCGATCGCGTTTTCCGCGTAAGTCAACATTTAAGCCTTGATTGCCATCAAAATTGAGCTTACCTTCTAAACGCGGATCAAAGGCTAATTTATCAACTCTCAGTCCTGCTAACAACAAATCACCTGTGGCTTGAATGACAGATCCAATTCCATTTAAAGCACCGTTAAAAGTGAGTCTATCAAGTTCGATTTGATTGACCTTTAAGCTGGCTACCCGCAGATTCCCTACTAGGCTTGGAGCAGCCAAGTCGCCATTAATCGTGCCATCAAAATTCAGTGAACCGCGTGAAGGAGCTACTAGTCCTTGCTTAGCAAAGCCAGACCCCAAAGAAGCTAGATCAACATTATCCAGTTGCAAGGCTCCCGCGATCTTAAGCTGATTGATCGCCCCAGAGAGGTTGCCGCGAAAGTTGAAGATTCCTGATGCTTGAGCAGGTATAGCATTAGAGAGAGTTGCTAAGCGATTGATATTCACATTGCGCGAAATCAAATCGAGATTAATTCCTGCTATCCCTGTAGGAAATTCCTGAAGTGAATTATTGGGAAAAGCGAGATCGACTCGACCATTTGCAGTTAGATAGTTACCAACTTGTAAGGATGGTACAAGTAAATTCCTGCCATCCCATGTGAGATTGGCAACGATCGCATCAGGAACTTCGGTTAATCCTTGCGGTAATCGCACAAAACCATCGGCAGTAATATCAGCTAATGAAAATCCGCCTCGATCGCTTCGCAAATTGATCAACCCTTCGAGAATACCTTTCTGGTTCAGTAGAAAAGCGGATAATGGAATGCCATTACTATTTAGTTGGGACTTCCATGCGCCACTGACAATATTGTAAGTACCTGCTAGCCCAACCTCACCAATGGGAAAGCGCACCCTTGTATTCCGAATTGTGGCTAATCCATCCGCCAGAAACACCTCTCCAATGGCAGGATAGGTGGCGTTAGGAGCCTCAATTTGTGCCAAAATTTGTGGATTTGCTAAAGCGCCAGTTATTTGCAAAGAACTCGTAATTTGCCCAATGGTGATGGGCAGATTCGCGCCATATAGCTTGGTAAATTCTTCGGCTACCCCCACGAGGCTGGATGTAAATAGAATTTCCGCAGGTTGATTTTTTTGAGGTAAGCGAATTTGTCCTTCACCTGTGAGTGTCGCACCTGTAGATGCTGCTTGGACTTTCTTAATTTGGAGCGTATTGAGATCTTTGAGTTCGATCATTGCTAAAAAGCGATCAACGGTTACTCGATCAAAGGTAACGGCTTTAGGGGTTGTAATGTTAATCGATAGGGATGGTTTTTGAGCTGTGCCCGTGAGTTTTCCTGCTAGCTTCACCTCACCCGCGATCGCCACAGGAGTTTTGATGTCAAAACTTTCAAGCCCTTTCGCAAGATCCACTATGGCACTGGTAAAATTCAAGTTAAAGCCATTTTGTTGATTAAATGTGCCATCAACAGTTGTGGTTAACAAGCCATAATTTGCGGAAAACTCCTTAATGATTGCATCATTACCATCAAAGTTAAGTTGTCCCGAAATTTCAGTAATTGGCTTAGTCAATTGTGGAGACTTAATAGCTCCGTCACTCAGTTGGGCGGTAACCGATATAGTGGGACTCTCTTTCTCCGCAACTAGAGAGATCGTCGCCTCGGCATCAAGTAGACCTTGTTGAATTTCTACAGGCAACTTAACTGCAAACCCTTGAACTGCAGCAACTTGTAATTTCTGAGACTTGAGATCAACTGTCCCTTGTCCTTTGGTCAAATCCCAATCAACTGCAAAAATAACACTACCCTTATCACCTTCTTTGTCAGCACTAGCAGTCTCGATTGCCTTTTTTAATTGTTCTGGATCTGGTGGGGCAGCAATCGCCGCAAGATTTGGTAAAGTTACGCGCCCCTTACCATTCATTTTCAAACTTTGATTGTTGGGATCGGTGATTTTCCAATTGCTATCGATCTGCACTTGACTGATAGATACTAGCTCTCCTTTGGCGATCGTTTGGATGGTAATCTGGGCATCACGAAAGGTAACTGTCCGTAGATCTACAAAGCCTTCTTTGGTTTGTGGCTCTGGTGGCGTGAGCTTGGGTAATTGCAGTAAACCTGTAACGTCCTGCTTTAGAAATACCTGTGGCTGCTCAGCGATCGCATCTAGACCAATTTGGCGACGGGTCAAATAACTCCAAAGGTCAACCTTAACTTCGAGCGCTTCAACGGCTAAAAAGTTTGTTTCCTGATCGGTTGGTGGCACAATCGACCTACCAAACCTGATACTCGAAAAACTAACGCGCTCAACTTTGCCTAGCTGTAAAGGACGCTTAAGAGACTTAGTAAGCTCAGTTTGTAATAGCGGTGACAATTGCTCATTTAGAAAATAGCGTCCATACCAAAAAGCACCTAAGCTAGTTGCTGTAAATGCGATCGCAAGCCCCACACCTACACGCCCTAATTTTTTGGCGAATGTAGAGTTGTTTGGTCTCTGCGGCGGTAGTTGAGCCTGTCCCACAATTTTTCACTCCATTGATGCCCTCACGACACCATTTTACATATGTTCGCCTTGTAGCGGGTTGCCAATTTTGTAGCTGTCGCCATTTGTATCAGCACAAATCAAAAACCAAGAAGCTCGTTGCAGCGTTTAGCGCGACTAGTCTTTTGGGGTTGGAGTCTAATAAGACTGGCGACAGGTATAAAAGCGCTATTAAGCAAAGCTTTTAAAAAATATCAGCTTTTATTTACCAAGTAAAGCTCAATCATTACAGTCCAGTAATTTTTGGTGTTTCCAGTGCCTTCGGCACTGGAAACACCAAAATAGTTTTTTTGAAAGCCCGCCAATTGCGGGCTTTCAAAAAAACTGTTTTTATAGTGAGAATAGCTGCAGTATTGATTATTCCTACGCCAAAGTCACAGGAATAAGCTTTAGCCAAAACGATAGCCTTTGCCATACACCGTATTTATCAAAGAAATTTGGCGATCGCGATCAATTTTGCGGCGCAATAACTTGATCTGGGCGGCGAGAGCGTTGCTAGTGGGAATGTCTTCTCCTTCTTTCCAGAGATGTTGTGAGATTTGCTCATGACTCAATAGTTGGTTAGGATGCAGCATGAAATACTCTAAGAGTTGATATTCTCTCTCAGTTAAAGCGATCGCTACTTGATCTCGGTATACGACTTGATTATTGCGATCAAGTTCCAAATCTCCATAACTTAATTTTGCAGGCTCACCAGTTAAGGCGATCGGTGATGGTGTACGTCGTAGCAAAGCTCTTACTCGTGCTAGCAATTCTCGCAGTTCAAAGGGTTTAACCAGATAATCATCAGCTCCACTATCTAGTCCTGTAACGCGATCATCGAGAGTATCTTTAGCTGTGAGAATCAAGACTGGGGTACTATCTCCTTTTTGGCGCAAGTTGCTGCAAATCTCGACTCCCGATTTCTCTGGCATCATCCAATCCAAGATCAACAGATCATAACTACCTGTCTGAGCCAGCTCCCATCCGCGATCGCCACTATTAGCGCTGTCAACCGCGTAGCCCTGATTTGTCAAAATCCGTTGTAGTGGTTCGGCAAGTTCTTCTTCATCATCTACCAATAAGATTCGCATAAATCTCCATCATTGCCGCAATTTTTATCACCAATTCACCAGCAATTCTCATTATGAAACCAATTTTGGTGTTTCCAGCGCC
>JBJTVM010000521.1:0-4391 GCA_046081205.1 Pseudanabaena sp.
CCAAAATCCTGAAGTTGCGATGGTTAAGAACACATTGCAGGGCGTGTATCCGCCCAATAAAACTGGAATTTCCTTTACCACCGTTGGCAGTGATGTGATCGCCAAATTGTTAAATACAGGACAACAAGAACCCTTTGCCAAAACTAGGGATCTGGGGTTATATCGCCTTGGAATTTTTAAACTGCGTGATTTTATCGCCTATGGCTCAGGCTTACTCCAACAGGTGCAAATGAGTCCATCGGAAATCAAGGTAATGTTGGTAACTTCTGCTAATGAAGGCAGCCTTGATGCGATTAATACTTGGGATAGTCAATATCTCAGTTTTGGTATATTTCAATGGACATTGGGAAGTGCAGGACAGCAGGGTGAATTACCTGCATTACTCAATAATTTAAAAAGGCGATATCCGTCAGAGTTTCAATATTATTTTGGACAGTTTGGCTTGGATGTCACCTCTCTAGATGGCATCACGGGTTGGATGTCCCTCAATGGCAATCGTCTGGTTAATGCCGCCGATAAAAATTTGATGCGGCAACCTCTATGGGCGCTACGGTTTGCGATCGCTGGTATGGATGCGCTCGTGCAATCGATACAGGTACTGCACGCAATTTCACGACTTGATCGCTTTTATTTTACGCCTACCCAAACTTTGCAAGGATTTGCGCTTTCGCAACTACTCAGCTCAGAATTTGCGGTCGCCTTACTGCTTGATCACCATGTCAATCGTCCTAGCCATGTGATTCCCTGTGTTGCTGACGCGATCGCGCGATCGCGTTTAACGTCTGCTCAAGTGGCGCAAAGCTCTACCGACAATGAGGCGCTGATTATTCAAAACTATTTAACACTGCGTGAAACCTTTGGTGGCTCAAGTGCTATGACGAAATCCCGCGAGCGTGCTGAACTTGCCAGACAGTCTATCTCTACGAATAATCTTTCTCCCCAAAGATTTTCATTTCGCTCTAACCGTCAAGCAAGATTTGCATAAAAGAAATGGTTTGATTTGCAAGCCATTTCTGGATAAATAAAGGCGGCGCAAAGCGCTGCCTTTATTTGTTCTAGAATCTTTACAAGCTCATGTCAGCGTTGATTGAATTCCACAGTGATAGGAGTTAGTTGGCTAGGAACAGACGAGCCGCCCGATGGCTGTGGTAATACCTCAATAATCTCGACTGTAGGCTGCCTAGGATTGCTGACTAAAGCTGTGTCTCGATCTTCCCAGCGATCGCGGATGGGGGCTAGTTCTACTGGTGTAGACAGCAAAGATAGAGAAGGGCTATTTGGTTTATTCGCTACATTCATGACAGGACGACCAAAACTGTCATATGTGCGATTACTGCTGGTATAAACCCTCTGACGTAAAGCAGCAATTCTTGCGGCGATTCGCGCATCAGCATCGCTAGAAACCGCTAAAGGATCACGCATGGAATTGTAAGCTCGGTCAACTCTGTTGTAGATCCTTTTGCGATCGCTAATGTTTGCCTTAGCGACAAATGCTGGTCTTGTCAGTCCCCCTAGCTCTCGTTGCGATAGAGCTTGCATTTCAGCAATAACTTCAGCTTCATTCAAGAAAAAAGAAGTTTTGCCATCAGTTTGACTTTGAGGAGAAGCTTTCGGTGACTCTTTAGGCTTAGAGGTTGGACTCACCTTAGGTAATTTTATCCCCGCAGGTGAAGGGTTAACTCCTTCAAGTGCTTGTTTACCAAAGCTATAAGCTACTAGCCCAGCTACAGAACCGACAACAATCATGGCAAGTAGCAGCACCAGACTATAACTTAGTCTAAATTTTTTAGGTGGCTTTTTTTTCTTGCGGAGACGCTTTTGGGGTTGAGGTGTTGCCATTACAAACTTATTTAGCTAATAATTGCTATTAGGCAACCTACAAGGTAGCTTGCTTGATAGCATATAATATTTACGTCTATAATCACAATATTCCCAAGGTTGGCTGACTGGTAAAGCAAACGACTCATAATCGTTGATATGTCGGTTCAATTCCGACACCTTGGATAAGCAATACAAGCCATTAAGACTAACTCATACCGTGTAAACACTTACGCGGTTAGACACTTTTAGATTGTTTTTGACTATCAAATGACTATCAAACCCATTTAAAAAGCGTCTGGTAGTTCACATTCCTTAAACCTCAACTTAGGCACACTCATCTATTCCCCCTCCTCAAACTGCAACAAAGCACGCTCACGCAATAACTCAACCCTTAACTCCTCCGGGGGTATCCACCCGCATCACCTTGCAATAATGTGTCCAACTCAATTTAGGAGTCAGTGACTCTCGAATTGGGAAATTTAAGTACAAGCGCCTCATATTGCGTAAATTACTAACATCAAAGCCCTTACCAAACTCAGCTTGCAACACCTGCGATAACTGCCGCCTCGAACGTATCCACGTAACGCGGAATATTCAAATTAAAATCATTGCCCCCCTGATCTGGTCAATACTCCCCACATAGCTATCACTCTCACAACCCATTTAGGGTTGATATAGTTACAGTTGGGTTAGACTATGATGTACTTGATTTTAGGGTAAATATCGTGACACAACGTACAGCAAGGCAATGGATTATTAATGGGGTCCTAATCGTAGTTACGCTCTCGTTTTTGGGCGTATCGATCGCCCCACTGATCGGTGGGTTATTTTCATCACCTAATCCGCAAGCAGCTAATAATGCCAGCGCGAATACCTCAGAGCAAGATCGGATCAAAATCCAGATTGAGGGGTTTGAAGCTGTATTAAAGAGCGATCCTAAAAATCAAACTGCGCTGATTGGGCTTGTAAACCTTAGAAATCAACTTGGCAAAGTTAAAGAAACCATTGAACCTTTGCAAACCCTTGCTGATGCTTTTCCTGATCAGCCCGAATATCGGATGACCTTGGCACGTACTCACCTCGAACTCAAAGATCCTAAAAATGCATCAGCAGAGTACCGCAAGATTTTAACTACTAAACCTGGATATATCCCTGCAATCCAAAGTCTAGTTAGTATTGAGCTAAACGACAAACGCCCTGAAGCGGCTATCGGAATTCTCCAAGATACGCTCAAGACCGCAGAAACAGCTAACAAAGTCCAAGCAAATACAGTGGATACTGGTTCAGTACGTTGGATTTTGGGAGAAGTCTATCGCCAACAAAACCGTATTGATGACTCGATCGCCACATATGATCAAATGATCAAGGAAAATGCTAAGGATTTTCGTCCCTACGTTGGCAAGGCTCAATTAAGACAAGTTCAAGGTAAGGAAGACGAAGCTAAGAAACTTTTTGATAAAGGTTTAGAGCTTGCTCCTGCTGAATTTAAAGATGAAGTAAAACGTCTGGCTGCACTTCCTGCTCAAAAGGCTCCATTCACCGAGCCAGCTAAAGCACCTAGCGACGCTCCAGCTAAAAAACCTTAAAATAAGCGGCGCATAGCGCCGCTTATTTTATGACAAAGACTCACCGATCTCGACTCTCATACCATTCACAAAGTCCCAACCTGATTGCAATTTTTTACCCGCAGGCTGCACTTCTTTAATTAGCAATAGCCCTTTACCAGCCTGTACTACAAATCCTTTGCCCTTGCGAATCTCTGTAACTTTCCCCACAAGATCAAGCTGTTCATTTTCAGAAATAACTTCTGTCTTTGTAACTTTCAGTCTTTGCCCACGAAAGTCTGTATAGCAATTGGGATAGAAAGCACGAATACGGTTGCGCAAAGCGATCGCATCCATATTCCAGTCTAGTTGCCAATCCTCGCGCCCAATCATTGGTGAATAGCAAGAAAGAGCATCATTTTGGGGCTCAGGTGTAATCGTTTCTAAACGCCGTAAAGTATCAATTAATAAATCTGCACCAAGGTTAGCTAATTTCATACTCAAGGTGTCTGTATTGTCTTCAGGCAAGATCTCTAATTCGGCTTTGAGTAACATTGCACCTGTATCAATACCTACATCCATTTGCATGGTGGTAATACCTGTGATGCTTTCACCATTGGCGATCGCCCATTGGATCGGAGCCGCACCACGATATTTTGGTAAGAGCGAACCATGTACGTTAATGCAGCCATGCTTTGGCATACTCAGGATTTTTTGGGAAAGGATTTGACCATAAGCTACAACTACAAATACATCAGCTTCAAGTGATGCAAGTTCTGCAAGTACAGTTTTATCTCTTTTGAGGCGATCTGGCTGCCAAATTTTTAGATCGGAATTTCGAGAGATCGCGGCAGCTTTTACTGGGGAAGGACTAACTTGGTTGCCTCGTCCACGCCTTGTATCAGGTTGTGATACCACGCCTATCACTTCAAATTCTGGCTCGGACAATAATTTTTCTAAGGTGGGAACAGCAAAATCGGGAGTTCCTAAAAAGACAATACGCATAATAAATTCAAATAATACAGC
>JBJTVM010000522.1:0-1605 GCA_046081205.1 Pseudanabaena sp.
CACCTTTCACTCTGAAGAGACAGGCTATACTGTAGCGCGGCTAAAAGTACCCAAAGCTCAAGACCTCATCACCGTAGTCGGTAACTTTGCCAATATCCAAGCAGGACAGACCCTTGCCCTAGAAGGCACATGGCGATCGCATCCTAAGTTTGGCGACCAATTCCAAGTCACGCAATACCGTGAGACTAAACCCGCCACAATTACAGGAATTGAGAAATATCTGGGCAGTGGTTTGATAAAAGGAGTGGGACCAGTCACCGCTAAACGTATTGTTGCTCATTTTGGTTTAGATACCCTTGACATCATTGAGAACGAGATTGACCGTCTCATTGAAGTTCCTGGCATTGCCAAGAACTTCAATGAGACGGTCAATCTCGTTCTCAATGAAGTTCCTGGCATTGCCAAGAAACGGGTGAAGATGATTAAGACTGCGTGGGAAACACAAAAGGCGATTAAGGAGGTGATGGTATTTCTGCAA
This sequence comes from Pseudanabaena sp., assembly GCA_046081205.1. Taxonomy (GTDB): domain Bacteria; phylum Cyanobacteriota; class Cyanobacteriia; order Pseudanabaenales; family Pseudanabaenaceae; genus Pseudanabaena. The sequence continues at coordinate 479 of JBJTVM010000522.1, forward strand.
GGACATGGAGTATCCACAACTTATGCAGTCAAAATCTTCAAGCATTATGGAAATGATTCCATTCAGACCGTTTCTGAAAATCCCTATCAACTGGCGATAGATATCTATGGCATTGGCTTCTTTACGGCTGACCAGATTGCTCGGAATATTGGTATTGAAGTTAGCTCAGAATTTCGCAGCATTGCAGGAATCTTTCACTGTTTAGGGGAAGCAGCTGAAGAAGGGCATTGCTATTTGCCACGTAAGGAACTAGAAGAGAAAGCGATTAAACTCCTTGCTCTCGAAGACTATCAACCAAATCCTGAGACTATTTCTAAAATAGTTTTGTCTCTTTCGATCAACGATCGCTTGGTGATGCAAGGATTAGAGGGTGAGTTTATCTGCTATAAACCGACTTATTTTCATACAGAACAGAATCTTGCTGAACAGTTTTATCAGTTATTGCAACACAAACATCATCCAGATCCAGAAAGAGTCAAGGCTTGGATCGATCGCTACACCACCCAAAGAAATATCCAACTCTCGCCCAAACAACGCGAAGCCGTGGAGATGGCAGCAACTTCATCGGTGTTAATTCTCACAGGTGGACCGGGAACAGGAAAGACTACCACTACCCGCACAATTGTCGCGCTCTGGAAGGCGATGGGTAAAGAGATTGCTCTCGCTTCACCGACAGGTCGAGCGGCTCAACGATTGCAGGAAGTGACGGGATGTGAAGCGAAGACCATTCACCGTTTTCTAGAGTTTGACCCAAAATCAATGGGCTTTAAGCGCAATCTGGAATATCCACTGACAGCTCAAGCGATCGCCATCGATGAGGCATCAATGTTGGATCTGTTTCTTGCCTTTTCTCTGGTTAAGGCGATTCCCTTGGGTGCTCAATTATTACTAGTTGGTGACACCGATCAACTGCCTAGTGTTGGTGCTGGCAATGTTCTCCAAGATTTAATTGATTCTCAGCAAGTTCCTGTAATCAAGCTTACAGAAGTATTTCGTCAGGCTCAAGCAAGTCAAATAATTCAAAATGCTCACCGCATTAATACGGGTATGTTTCCACAGATGGAAAAGGTTTCTAATCAACCTCAATCCGATTGCCTCTGGCTAGAAATGCCCAATGCTGAAGCGGG
>JBJTVM010000523.1:0-2286 GCA_046081205.1 Pseudanabaena sp.
CACCTTTCACTCTGAAGAGACAGGCTATACTGTAGCGCGGCTAAAAGTACCCAAAGCTCAAGACCTCATCACCGTAGTCGGTAACTTTGCCAATATCCAAGCAGGACAGACCCTTGCCCTAGAAGGCACATGGCGATCGCACCCTAAATTTGGCGACCAATTTCAAGTCACTCAATACCGTGAAACTAAACCCGCCACGATTACAGGAATTGAGAAATATCTTGGCAGTGGTCTGATTAAAGGTGTGGGACCCGTCACTGCTAAACGCATCGTCGCTCATTTTGGCTTAGATACCCTTGACATCATTGAACATGAGATTGATCGTCTGATTGAAGTTCCTGGCATTGCCAAGAAACGGGTGAAGATGATCAAAACTGCTTGGGAAACGCAAAAAGCGATAAAGGAGGTGATGGTATTTCTGCAAGGACATGGAGTATCCACCACCTATGCAGTCAAGATTTTCAAGCATTATGGTAATGATTCCATTCAGACCGTTTCCGAAAATCCTTATCAACTGGCTACGGATATCTATGGCATTGGTTTCTTTACTGCCGATCAGATCGCTCGGAATATCGGCATTGAAGTTAGTTCTGAGTTTCGCAGCATTGCGGGAATCTTTCACTGTTTAGGGGAAGCTGCTGAAGATGGTCATTGCTATTTACCGCGCCCTGAACTAGAAGAGAAAGCCATCAAACTGCTTGCCCTCGAAGATTATCAACCAGATCCTGAAACTATCTCTAAAATTGTTCTCCATCTCTCCGTTAACGATCGCTTAGTGATGCAAGGCTTAGAAGGAGAGTTCATCTGCTATAAACCGACTTACTTTCATACTGAACAGAATCTTGCCGAACGGATTTATCAATTATTGCAACGCAAACACAATCCAGATCCTGAACGAGTCAAGGCTTGGATCGATCGCTACACCACCCAAAGAAATATCCAACTCTCGCCCAAACAACGTGAAGCCGTGGAGATGGCAGCAAATTCGTCGGTGCTAATTCTCACAGGTGGACCAGGGACAGGGAAGACTACCACCACCCGCACGATTGTCGCGCTCTGGAAAGCGATGGGAAAAGAAATTGCTCTTGCTTCGCCAACAGGTCGGGCGGCTCAACGATTGCAGGAAGTCACGGGCTGTGAAGCAAAAACCATTCATCGTTTTCTAGAGTTTGACCCGAAATCAATGAGCTTTAAACGCAATCAGGAATATCCTCTGACGGCACAGGCGATCGCCATTGATGAAGCTTCGATGTTGGATTTATTTCTTGCCTTTTCTCTGGTGAAGGCAATTCCCTTGGGCGCACAGTTGTTACTGGTGGGAGATACCGATCAACTGCCCAGTGTTGGTGCAGGCAATGTTCTCCAAGATTTAATCGATTCGCAGCAAGTACCTGTAATCAAGCTGAAGGAGGTATTTCGGCAGGCTCAGGCAAGTCAAATTATTCAGAATGCTCACCGTATTAATACGGGTAAGTTTCCAAACATGGAAAAGGTTTCTAATCAGCCTCAATCTGATTGCCTATGGCTGGAAATGCCGAACGCGGAAGCGGGGCAGCAGGGTATTTGCGACCTGATTACGGAGTTGGTACCCAGGCTGGGCTTTGACCCTCAGCAGGATATGCAGGGTCGCTGTCCGAGGACTAGAGGTGATGTGGGTACGCGCAACCTCAATGCAGTACTACAACAGTTACTCAATCCTCCTGAGGCGATTAAGCCCGAAATTAAGTATGGGAATACAATTTTTCGGTTGGGCGATCGCATTATGCAGCAGGTGAATGACTATAACCGTGAGGTTTTCAATGGTGACATTGGTACGATTACGGGTGTCGATTTGGAGGAGCGGGAAGTCACGGTGGTATTTGGCGATCGGCAAGTGGTCTATGATTACGCTGATCTCAATGAGATAGCTCTGGCGAGAGCAACGACAATCCATAAGGCGCAGGGCAGTGAGTATCCTGTGGTAATCATGCCTCTGTTTATGCAGCATTTTCTGATGCTTTCTCGCAATCTTTTCTACACTGGGTTAACTCGTGCACGAAAGCTTGCGATTATTGTCGGGGAGTCGAAGGCGATCGGGCTGGCGGTAAAACAAGTTAGCGATCGGCATAGATATACCTACTTAGCGAAACGTTTAGCAAAGTTTGCCAACCCTCAATCTTAAATTATAACTCTAGAAAAGATCAAGAAGTATCAGCCTAGTACAGCAATTCTCATTATGATAGGACTTACGCATTGACAAAATAGCAAATGTATGATGATTGTAAACTAAGAGTTGATCTGAATGTA
>JBJTVM010000524.1:0-11931 GCA_046081205.1 Pseudanabaena sp.
TTCAGCTAAGAAATAATTTGAACATTCTTACCACAATGAATTCTTTCCTTTTTGACATGAATTCGATATAGCCATTTGCGCTGCGTGAAGCGCAAATGGCTATATTGAACTCACGCCTAAGATCACCAATTTCTGAACTAAAGGTGTTTGTATTTCAGAGGCTACTAATTACGGTAAAGAAAAATAATGCTTCGCATTATTTTTTTCTTTTTTATGTATCGATCATCTGATCGTATAGTTGGGCAGTTTTTTCGAGCATGATTTCATTGGAAAAAAGTTGACGATAGCGACTGTAACCATTCTTTGCAAATTGATCGCGTAAGTCTCGATTAGCAATCAGTTCCGCAAGCTTAGCAGCTAAGCTATCAGAATCGCGGGGCATGACGATAAAACCTGTTTGGAGATCGCTGACCTGCTCGGCAATGCCGCCCACACAAGTACCAACTACGGGCTTTCCTTGAGACATCGCTTCTGCACAGGCAAGACTGCAAGCCTCTTGTAGCGACGGTAGTACAAAAATATCAAAGAGTTCCATCAAGTTGGGTAAGTCTTCGAGATAGCCTGTGAAAATTACGCGATCATCGATCCCTAAATCCCGCGCTTCCTGTTTAAGAGAAGCTTCTAACTCACCATTACCAGCGATAACTAAGCGGAGGCTATCTCCTTGTAATTTGGCAAAAGCCTGAAGTAAATAGGTTAAACCCTTTGCTTCGTCTAGTCGTGCGGCTGTCCCTAGAATGATTTGACTAGCAGGATCTAGCTGAAACCTTTGAGAAAGTTCTAGTGATTTATCAAAATCGAGAATTGGCTCTTTGACTCCGTTATAAATTAAATGGAGCTTCTTTTTATTTAGTCCTAATTCACTTAAAAGATTATACTCGGCTTCACAAACACAAATTACCCGATCAGCTAACCAATTACTAAACCAGCAGGACATCTGATAACTAAATTTTGCGCCTGCTCCATGATATCCATGCACCGTAAAGAGAATCGGAACTTTTTTTAATGCTAAATTTACAGATAACATTAATTCATGAGCGCCATGAATATGGACAAGATCGATCGCTTGTTCTTTTTGAATTTCCTTAATTGCTGAGATCAGTTCGGGAAAACCTTTGAAAAAGTTAGTCTCCCACTTGGTATAGGCAAGCTGCAAGATTGGCAAAGCTCGAAACTGGGGTGCGCCTTTACCATCTGGGGCTAATAGCGATATTTTGTAGCGATCTCCAAGTCCTTTAATCAGACTAAGAGCTTGTTTTTCTGTACCACCTTGATTAAGGTAAGGCAGAATAAAGAGAATGTGTTTTTTCACTGTATGCGTAAATTACATTGTTTGCTAGGGTTTCAGCAAATTAAACTTAGTTATACCAGTTATAATCGAGGCAAGTCAAAACCCAAAGGTTAGAGGTATGGGCATGGTACAAGCACTAGTTGACTGCGATCGCATGACTTTTGAAGAGTTTATCGATTGGTATCCCGAAGATGGTAAGCGCTATGAGCTATATAGAGGAGTAGTTAGAGAAATGATGCCCATAGGTGATCATGAATTAGTTAGTAGCTTTTTGTCTGAGGAACTGACGTTAGAGGTTCGTAGTAACCATTCTAACTATCGTGTTAGTAGGATGTGCTTATTAAAGCCAGAAATGGCGGAGACAGGGTTTATTCCTGATGCAGTGGTTATAGATCGGCGGGAATTAGGAAATGAGCCTCTCTGGCAAAAGTCTTCGGTAATTCAAAATGGAAAGACTGTGCCTTTAGTAATTGAGGTGGTAAGTACTAACTGGCGCAATGATTATGCGGTGAAATTAGCTGAATATGAGGCTATGGGAATTGCTGAATATTGGATTGTAGACTATTTAGCTCTAGGAGCAGTACGACATATTGGCAAGCCAAAGCAGCCTACTGTGACAGTTTGTAAATTAATCGAAGGAGAGTATCAGCTATTTCTATTTACTGCGGGTAAAAGGATTGAATCTGATATTTTGCCCGAACTGAATTTGATGACTGATGATATATTTCAAGCTGCTATAGAGACGCTTTAAAAGTGTTGCAAAGCAACACTTTTAAATTAGCGCCCCATATAGAATTCCGACTAAAACGCCAGCAATTGCTAGACGATCGCGCCAGTTGCCTGTAGCTGAGTCTAACATCATTGGCGTGCCTTGATAGCCGCGTGCTAGCATCGCCTGATATATGCGATCGCCGCGATCATAGGTACGAACAAACAGGACACCGAGCATATTACCTAATACCTGACGTTGCCATGGGCGATCGCCGCGTTGATAGTTGTAGAGATTGCGCGGGTCAAAGTTACGAGCAGTAGCCGCACGATGCATAGCATTAAACTCATTAATTAGCACATTAATATAACGATACATGGAAGCAAGGATGCTAATTAGCAATGGAGGCATTTTGAGAGTAACAAGAGCTTGAAGTAATAAGGGAACAGAAGTACTGAGAGTAAGAATATTTAATAGAAGTAAAGATAGAAAAGATTTTATACTTACGCTTCCTAAAACCATTAATCCATTAGTGGTAATTTGTAACCAGCCCCATTGCCAAATTACTTGACCACCACCATGAAATAGGGTTCCTAACAGAATGACGCTAATAAACATTAACTCGATCGCCATGCGCTGGGTAAGAACTTTTAAATCAACTTTACTCCAATAGAGAATGGGCAAAGACATTGCCGCATATAGCGTCCAAGTCCACCATCTGCCCATAGGCGTTAAAGCGATCGCAAATACCAAGAGGAATACACAGAGCAATCGTGTATGCACAGCTAATTGATTCCATATATTTAAGCGATCGCTCTGAGATTGAGACTGGCGATCGCTTGATTTAGTTAAATGAATATGGAACAGCATAGACCCATCTGCTATTTGGGTTCAGATTTGCGTACTGCAAGCTTCCCGATGCCCCATGCTAAGCCAAATACCACCAATGTACCTGTAATACCTGCAAGAGCCGTGGATACCTTCTCGTCGGGGACTGCTTTGATTGAATATTCTTCAAAAATCTGGAAAAAGGGAAGTTGTTTAGTGGCTGGTTCTTCAGTAGCTTTTTCTTCAAATTTTAAGTCTTGAGCAACTCGATCTAATCCATCTGGATCTTTGCTAGCAAAGGGTGATAGGAATGCAGCAATAGTCAAAGCTAAGGCTAATCCTGACAATACTAGAATGTTATTTTTATGCATTTATTTGTGCTGCTTAGGAAAATATTTTATTCTTCTCTCCCACTAGGAGAGGTTCTAGAGGCTAGGGTATGAGGAGCATCATAAATCAACTCAGGACGAGTTTTCCAGATGAAACTAGTTACTGCAAGAGTGATAAATGCTTCACCAATACCAATCATGAAATGCCATGACAGCATTGCGGTCATTCCTACAGCTAAGGAAACTGTATCCGATAAAGCCAAAAGCACAGCACAAACTGCCGCCGCTATTACTACACTTGTCCATGAAGCGATCGCTGTACTAACACTCATTCCTAACCATGTATTTCGACCAATCAAGAACCGAATCACTCGATAAAGGTAATAACCACCAAAGGTTCCTATTAGTCCCATGATTGTGATATTGGCTCCTAACGCAGTTAGTCCTCCATCCTGAAACATGATGGTCTGCACGATGAAAACCACTGACATAACTAACGAGCCAGCCCAAGGACCAAGCAAAATTCCAGCAAGAGTTCCGCCCATAAAGTGTCCAGATGTCCCACCTACAATCGGGAAGTTGATCATCTGCGCGGCAAAGATAAAAGCGGCACTCACACCCATGAGCGGAACAGTACGTTCTTTATATTCTGATTGCACACGATTAAGTGAGAGCGCAATTAAGGCGATCGCTATACCTCCTGTCACTAAACTCACTGGTAAGCTGAGGTAGCCATCGGGAATATGCATTGCTAAATAAACTGGAAACGAAAACATCTACACTCCATATTTTGAGCTTTATCATAATGATGGTCGATGCGGCGCATCGACCATCATTATGATAAAGATATTTAGCTAGTTTCGCATCCAAAATAACAGAAAATTAATGTAGATACCGACAATACGGGCTGTCTAGCTAACCGCTACTTGAAAAGGAGCAACCCGCCATAGCTGCTCTAATTTCGATGCTGGCATCGTCAAATAGAGGATATCACCTGCACTTAAAGAAGCTTCCAACAAGTTCCATCCATGAATGGTTTGGCAAGAAGTTTCGATATATAGAGGTACAAAATCTGCCGTCATGGAGGCTTCGCGAACTGGCTTGCCACAGAATGGATGATTGGGCGTAATCATAGTGGCGATCGCCACCCAAAGACTATCAGCGACAATGCCATTGCCAAGAATACGTCCACCTAATGCCGAAGAAGCAAAGGCAGGAGCCGCAATTTCAGGAGGGCTGAGAACTGCTTCAAAATCAAACACTTCCTGCGCCATGCTGGCATAGTAGGGATCGTCGTAACGCACAACCACCCGACACCGTGGGGCTATTCCCTTAGCATTTAGTGCAATCTCTAAATTTGCTGTGTCGTTACTGGTAAGAGCAAGTAGGCTTTCCGCTTTCTCAAGATTGGCTGCTTTAAGAGTAGTTGGTAAACTCGCATCACCATGAATGACGGGGATACCATGCGATCTCACTGTATCTAAGAAGCGACTATTAAGATCACGTTCAATGACGAGAACTTCATAGCCATAACTAACTAATTGCATTGCTGTTTGCACACCAACACTGCCTAAACCACACACAACAATGTGATTGCGCTGTGGAACTCGTGCCGCATCCCAAAAGTTTCTCAGTCTTGAGCCGAGAATAAAATCATTTAAGATTGCATAGAAAATTCCAATTACTGCCGTACCAATCAGCATCATGATGATTGTAAAAACTTTGATGCTATCAGGGGAATGTTCCACAACTTGCTCGTTGCCACCCGCTCCTGTGATCATCCCTACAGAAAAATAGAGCGCATCCACTAAAGAAATTTTCATTTGAAAACTGGTGTATACCACCGTTGCTGAAAAGATCGTTAGCAATAAAGCGATCGCTGTAAATAGAACAGCGCGTCCATGTTCATGAAAATGGCGGAAACTCATAAAGAGTTTAGATATTTTCTGCAAAATTGGGCGGGATGCAGTTCTGACACTGGGCTGAGTGCCAAGTAAGAGGCGATCTCCGATTTGCAAAGTTCGACCATCTAATACAGCACTCACTAGATCGACTTTGCTCTCGTCGGAGGGTAGGTAATAGATCAACATGCGTGATCGATCTTCCCAAAACTCGGACAGAGGTTTTCCAAACCAAGGATGATGGTCGTCAATATATTCTTCGTGAATCGGCCAAGTCTGGTTAAATAGACGCAGTTGCCCAATTGCCTGACTTCCCATTGCACTAAAGGCAAATACAGGTGCAGCGAGAGCCGCGACACTCATAGTCAAATGGTTGGGTAAGGTTAAGTCTAGACGCACTCCCAAACTGGAGTTAAACAACCGATTAATAATTCTGACATGGGGGTTAAGTACCCTTGCTTGCATCAAAATTGATAGGTTACGAGTCTCATCGGCTCCTGCCAAAATTAAGGTCTGAGCATCGCGAATCCCTGCGGCAAGCAATGTTTCCGCCGCCGCCAAATCACCAATAATAATTTCGACATCAGGTTGATGAATCGGGCGATCATGTATGCCCACTACAAGACAGCCTTGCTGTTTCAGCAGGCTCAAAATTTTGTAGCCTGTGCGATCCAGACCACAGATGATAATGCGGGGTTTCATTGCTTGTTTTCGCGATAGCGATCGCTACCCTTAGAACTTTCGTAACTATTCTGAGCTATCAATGACATTGTGACTGTAGCTGATAATACTTGTGTCTCCTAACTTGACGTGATTTCGATATAGCCATTTGCGCCGCGCGAAGCGCGATGCAAATGGCGAAAAATGGTAAAAACCACAGAGCGATTTTTGCCATTTTGCAAATTCGTCGAATTGACTTTAACTAGTAAGTCTATTCGCCAGTAAGGGTTTTGAAAGCACAAGGCTACGCCATTTTGTGCTTTCAAAACCCTTACTGGGTTTGGTTTTTAATTCACAGAAGTGTAGACACACTTCTGTGAATTGGTGTTATGGATATTAAAGAGATAGCTAGGACATAAGCCCCAAATAAAGACGGCGCAAAGCGTCGCCTTTATTTGGGTATTATTTTCTCAGCAAAGCTTTCATGGCAATAAAATTGTCTCGGAATGCTCCTGACACAACCTTTTGACGAGTCATTCCTGAAACCATTGAGAGGTGACACTAATAGAAAAATAACCTATAAATATTTATTTAAAGTTTCACTAAACTCTTCATAGGTCTTGACTCCAATCATTGTCTCAACCAGTTCTCCTTCTTTAAAGAATAGGACGGCTGGAATACTTTTTAGCCCAAATTCCTTGGCTAAAGGTTTATTTCCATCAATATCTAATTTCATGACTAGAGCGCGATCACTATAATTTGCGGCAAGTTGATCAATCAAAGGGGCAATTACCTTACAAGGACCACACCAAGTTGCTGTGCAGTCTACAACAAGTAAAGGAGTCTTTGCTCTTAGCGTTTCAAATTCAGTTTGATTTTGGATAAAAACTGCTGCATTCATATTTATTTTTATTACTAATTATTATTTTAGGAGAAAGAAAAATTAAGACTGGTTAATATTGTGTCAGAAAGTGGGTTAAACTCCCAATACAGCCTTTATCAGGCTTGTGAAGTACAGGTTGCGGGGAGACAAACCTATATACCTTGCTTGCTTGAAAAGCGCTATAGTCTGTAACTAGTGTAATTGAACTGTAGTTGAATCTTTTGCAATCTAGTATATTGTTCTAAAAGTTCCGTCGTAAAACCAAGAACCAAATTTTTGATAGCGTTGCAAAGCCACGTTATCAAAAATTGGTTCTTTATTAAATTGCTAAATTGCAGAATCTTCGACTGGATAGGAATGACAATGTTACACAATCATTTTTTATTTGGCGCGATCGCCTTGCCCCTATATTTTTCATTAGCTCCAACGGCGATCGCTGATCCTGTTAGCCAATTGCTAGAAACTAGAGCCTGCCCAGAATGTGAGTTAAGTAATGCTAACCTCTCTGAGGCTAAGCTTAATGGAGCAAATCTGAGCTTAGCAAAAATGCGGGCTGCCAATTTGCGTAAGGCAAACTTAATTGGGGCAAATTTAATCGGTGCTTATTTAAAGGATGCCAACTTTCAGGACGCAAATCTGCGCTGGGCAAACTTCACTAATGCCGACTTAGAGAATGTGGATTTTCGTGGTGCAGACTTGAGGGGAGCCAAGTTTAGTGCGGCTTTACTGAAGGATATTAATTCTCAAAAAAGTATCTTCTGTCGCACGATTATGTCTGACGGCAAGCTGAATAATCGTGATTGTCGATTATCAGGTGATTAGCGTAAGCGCATAATCTCATTTACCCAACGCAAGCGTTCGGCATGGGTGAGGCTGAGAATGTCCTCCCTTGACCAATGGAAGTAAAAAGCAATGAAGGCTACCTCCTCGTATAATCTCTCTGAGGGGTAGCCTACGACTCCCCCGATGTGGTCATATTTTGCGGTTGTAGACTTCCAAATAGATTTTGCAAATAGAGAAAATCTGGCAAAAATAGTTGCTCTAGTTGTTGGGTAGTAACTCTGCTTAAAGTACCTAGCTTAGCGATCGCTTGAACCAACAATAGAAAGACGAGATCATTATCGGGATTACGCCTAGACAAATCCTGCACAATCATCTCATCTTTTGCGGTCAGTAGTCTCATTTTGCCCCGAGTATGTACTTCTCCATTAGCATCAATTAATCCTTTGGGCAACTTAAAATCAAATTCTTCAACAATCATAATTAATTAATTTCAAAGTTTTAGTAGTATTTTATTTTTGGCTTGGTGGAACCTCCGAAGGAGTGAGAATGCTGCCAGATCGCTGGTTTGGAGATGCAGGAATTAACGGAGAGTCAATCTCAGGAACATCGGGAGGCAAAGCGATCGGTGGAGTTTCTTCAGGTTTCGGAGCAGGCGGAGGCGCGATCGTTTGGATAATGAAGGAGCGCATAATCACCTGACCGTCAGGATTAGTCACTTTGAGGATGTAGGTTACTTCTGCGGACTTCGGACTTAGGGGTAGGGCTAGCTGTCCAACAGCAGCAATATTACCAGGAGCAGGAAGTAAATCGATTTTTGCCGCAGCCGATGCTTCGACTTTCCAAGATAAAATGAGAATGGTGGGGATATCAGGATTGAGGTTGAAGGAATATTGCGGCAATGCATCCTGTCCATTTACTTTCAGTTCGAGAATCTTGGCGGGATATGGCGCGATTTTGGTAATCTCCGTTTTTTTAGTAACTGGAACTGCCTTAGGATCAACAGGTGGCTTGCTCGGCACGATCGTTAACTCAAAAATGTAATTACCTGAAGCCTTCGCTTCGGTGGGTACATTTTTACAAATCATTTGATCATTGGAAATAGTGCAGTAAGGTCTTAGCGATCGTGGCAGACCTTCAGTGAGAACAAAACGCAATGGGGGGCTCTTGACTTCACCTTCAGGAGATCTGCCCACAAGGGTTAATTCCCTAACTTGGCTAGTGTTAGATATACTCCAATTGAGCCTAACTTCGTTATCAAGATCTGGCTTAGGTCTGACTATTCTTGGTTTGACTGCACCTTGAGAAATTCCAATAGCCGTATAGAATACCTGTTTTTCCAAAGTGATCGCGATCGAACTTGGCTCTGTAAAATTAGGAGTTGCGGCAACATTTTCAGGTTTAGGCTCGGTTGGGGCAGGAGTTGCAGGAGCACTTGCCGATGGCGCTGCTTGGACAGGTGCTGGTGCATTGGTTGGTAAAACTGGCTTGGATTCTGTGTAGAGCGGTTTAGTTGAGGCGAATTCCAAAATCTCTGCCTGTGGAACTGGCTCTACTAAAATCTTGGTGGTTTTAACCAAGGGAATAGTTGTAGTTTTCGGATTTTTTGATGATAAATTCATCTGAAAAATATACTGACTAGGCTTGCGTGCATCAGTTGGCACGTTTTGACACAGTAACTCGCGATCAATCACACAATATTCTTTTAATTCTGGAGGAATTCCCTTGCTAAAGTTGTAAACTACAGGCTGACTGAGCAGTTTATCATCCGTTGAAAGTCCTTCTACCTTGATTTCACGTAGTAACTCAGGATAAGTGATGCGCCAACGTAAGCGAATTGCTTCATTAGAAGCTTCTCTATAAGTGGATGCCTCGGATGTGAACTCAATCGCCTGCGGCACATCAGGTGGTCTGAAAAAGAACCACCAAATCAAAAAGATAATGGTTCCAATTAAGCCCAAAATTCCAATAATCAGTAAAACAAATTGCCACCAAGGACGAGCTGGCAACAATAAATTACCAAGATAGCGATCATTAGCTAGTATTGCACCCTGCTTATCTTCAACTTCGATGGTGAAGTTTAGGTAGCGATCGCCTAAAAACCGTGGCTTACATTTTTTTGTAGGCTCGACTTCGATGTTAATCCTTGCCGTTCCATAGGGAACGATCTTAATTTCTTCATTGCTCAAGTTGTAGAGCAATAATCCATCTTGTTCAGGGCTACTAGTTCTAAGGGTTAATTCACGAGCAATGTTGCCATTACTTTTAAAGCGCATTTCATAAAGGGACGGTCGTTTGGCTACTCTCGTTAGCAAAGTCACCAGTTGAATATCTAGTTGATAGGTTGGCAGAACCTCAAAATAAGCAATATCTAATAACGTTAAGTCAGGATTGTTATCTGAATGAACGCGAATTGTTGGCGCATAAATTCCTGCCCACACATCTAAGGGCGGCTTGAAAATTATCGTGACTTGTCCTTGGGTGTCAGGGTTGAGGGGCAAGCCTTCTGCGGCTTCGACCACGCCCACAAGTGCTAAGCCTTCGGGATAGTAAATGGAAACCCATTTCGGATCTAGGTCGGGAACTGTAACCCGAAAGCGATCGACTCGTTCTGAACGATTGGAGATGGAAATGAGAACTTGCCAGATTTCGCCAGATCGCAGGGCGTGGGGATTGTCAGAAGAGGTGCGCGGCAGAGTAACAAACGTAGGATCATTGACTCTGACTACCTCTTGGATAGATGGCAGAACAATAACCTTACCCTTATATTGAATTGGGGTATGTTCTGGATAATGCTGAGGTGCATCAATAATTAAGGTGTAGTTATATTCATTGGGAATGGTCGTTGGTGGTACTTGAATCAGAAATACGACTTCGCAGCTTTGCCCCACACTCAGCGCCAAGCTTTCTGACGGAAAAGCACACCAAGGATAAATCGAGCTAGAGTCTTGATCAAGCGCCACACTGATCACAGCGCTGCGATCGCCCTGATTGGTGACGGTGACACACAATTCAAAACTTTCACCTGTAGTAATTGATATAATCCCTGAAGGGTTAAGAATAATTGATAACGGTCGGACTGCCGATGAGACCGACGATATTGCTTCTAAGGTTTCGGTACTTTGTTGACGACGAAAATCGATTTCGTAGTAAGTAATACCTTGAATTTGGCGTGATCCAAGAAAACCTTGGCTAATTAGATCTGTAACCTCAGCACGGGTCTCTTCTATATCCGCTTCAATATAAGTAGCGATCGCCTCCAACGGTGACTGTCGTTGGCGCATAATCCAATTAATAATTTGCTGTTGCCGCGTGGATAGGGTCAATATATCCACCATATTCATTCCTGCATTCTGCTCGGTGGCACTGTTATCGGCGTTTGAGGCAAATATGGTTGGTTCACTCCTCATATTTATTGTGCAGGATCTTTTGTGAATAGGACAAAGGCTATACTAAGAATACAACCCAATGCATTCTGAAAAGTTTAAGTAATGACAAATTGTTGAATTGATAGGCGTAATAAGCAGAAATAATACAGCCATTTACACTTAAACAAGGTCATAATTTGCCATAAGATTATGATATAGAAGATCGTGATTTGCTGACAATCTATTCACACAAACTATTAATAAACAAGTCTTTTCATCAAGTTTGTGGGACTTTTGTAAGCATCTCGTTATGGAGAGGGCTTCGACATAAAATAATGGCGCATCTTTGCCGCGACATTAAAAACCTGTTCCTTGCAAGCAGTATTATTAAGCAACCAGAAATATCGCCAAACTGAGTAGCAAATCATGAAAGAAGATGAAACCAAACAACGTCTAAATCTGGAAATGGAGAGCATAAGTGTCAATAAACTCACTGAATTAGGAAACCTTGCCGTATCAATGGGGTTAATTGCTGGGCATGGATTTCATGGGGGGGAATATGAGATTTTGCGGCAAGGAGAGGCTATTTTGCTACCAGTTAACGAGGCGGAGACCTATCTGGAGCAAATCATCAAAACGGTAACTTAAGAAGCATGATCGTATCGTCAAATACATCAATCATCACCACCAAGTGGCTAAAACAAAGCCAACAAGATCTATTTTCTGCGATCGCTGAGATTCACTCAATCTTAGAACAAAAAATTGCAGAAAAAAAAGGTGAGATTTTAGAAGCTCAAGTTGCATCTAATCCACCAAAACATCAAATTGATAGCCATCTCCAACGACTATGTGAAAATTTTAGTCTTTCGGAGTTTGAAAGAGATGTGCTGCTACTATGTGCAGGTATGGAATTTGATCCAAACTGGGGACTGCTTTGTGCTGAAATTGCCAATGACCCCAAACAAGCCTATCCTACTTTTAGTTTAGCGATGGCTCTACTAGATCATGCTGACTGGTCAGCCCTCTCGCCAGCCGCAAATTTACGGAAATGGCATTTAGTCGAAATTGGAGCAGGGCATACGCTCACATCTAGTCCCTTGCGAATTAATGAACGAATTTTGCATTATTTGATGGGGGATGAGCATCTTGATGAACGTTTATTCAAATTTTTTGAACCTGTAG
>JBJTVM010000525.1:0-2621 GCA_046081205.1 Pseudanabaena sp.
TTGCGATCGCGCAAGATCGCGCTTTCAGTTTTTACTATGCTGATAATCTCGATTTGTTTAGAGAAATGGGTGCGGAGTTAATTCCTTGGAGTCCAATTAGCGATCGCACCTTGCCAGAAAATATCCAAGGTTTATACTTTGGCGGGGGCTTTCCTGAAGTGTTTGCCAGTGAATTAGCCGAAAATAAAACCGCCAGAGCATCCGTTCACCATGCGATCGCATCAGGCATACCAACCTATGCCGAATGTGGCGGACTTATGTATCTCTGCGATCGCATTGTTGACTTTCAGGAACAGTCATTCCCAATGGTGAATATTTTCCCGACGGCAGCCAAAATGGGCAAGCGGCTAACTTTGGGATATCGTCACGCGATCGCTTTGCAAGATAGTCCTCTGGTAAATAAAGGAGATCTAGTTTTGGGACATGAGTTTCATCGCTCGTCTTTAACGGAACTTAGCGATCGTCCTTTGTATTCTCTGCAAGGTTATGACTCATGTTTACAGTATTCATCGGAAGGATGGCAAAGCTATCAAGCTCATGCTTCTTACGTCCATATTCATTTCGGCGCACAAACACACTTATTAGAGAAGTTTCTCGCTAATTGTAATCAAATCTCTCAGATATAATTGATGTAATAACATTCACAGAAGTGTGGCGACACTTCTGTGAATTAAAAACCAAATCCTGTAAGGGTTTTGAAAGTACAAAATGGCATAGCTTTGACATAACACCAGATACTAAGATGAAAGGTGACTATTCGTACTGCCTGTCATCTTTGGGGTTTTAGGATACAATCTAAGCTGGATGTTTCGATTGCAGCAAATGTCAAACGCAAAATGTCAAACGTAGAAAGCATAGAAAGAAAACTAGATACCAAGGCAGAAAAGGTCGTAGTTGGTTTATCTGGCGGAGTGGATAGCTCCGTTGCGGCGGCTCTATTGCATCGTGCTGGATACGATGTAACAGGTTTGACACTGTGGCTAATGCGTGGCAAAGGACAATGCTGTTCAGAAGGTATGGTTGATGCCGCACGTCTATGTGAAGAGTTAGGCATTCATCATGAAATTGTCGATAGTCGTGATGTCTTTGAGCAAAACATCATTAACTATCTAGTTACTGGCTATGCGGCAGGGGCTACGCCTCTACCATGTTCACGCTGCAACAAAGCCGTCAAGTTCATGCCAATGATGACCTATGCTCGCGAAAAGTTGGGCATTAATAAAATTGCGACGGGGCATTATGCCAAGCTAAACTTCAATCCTGAATCGGGTCGCTATGAATTGCGCCGCGCCGTTGATGACACCAAGGATCAATCTTATTTTCTTTATGAAGTTGGACAAGAAGAACTAAGCTGCTGTGTTTTTCCCTTAGGCAACACCACCAAAGTCGAAACCCGCAAAATTGCGGCTGAGTTTGGTTTAGCTACTGCTGAAAAACCTGAAAGTATGGACTTATGCTTAGTTGAAGCCAATGGCTCGATGAAAGCCTTTCTGGATAAATATCTCACGCCCGTTCAAGGCAAAATTGTGGATACACAAGGCAATATTTTGGGTGAGCATGATGGTACATACCACTACACCATCGGTCAACGCAAAGGTTTGGGCGTAGCGGCGGCGCATCCCTTGTATGTGATTGCTCTTGATCCTGTCAAGAATGAAGTTATCGTTGGCGATCGCTCAGAAGCCCATGAGAAAGAATGCACGATCAATCAAGTCAACTGGGTATCACTTGCCCCTACAGATGTTCCATTTGCTGCAGAAGTGCAAGTACGCTATCGCACTGAGCCTGCGCCTGCAACTGTGATTCCCCTTGAAGGCAATCGGGCGAGGATTGTCTTTGATGTGCCACAATTTAGCATTACCCCAGGTCAAGCAGCAGTCTTTTATCATGGCGACTTGTTACTTGGCGGTGGATTAATCGAAGCTAAGCAATAAAAAAGGGACGCTTTGCGTCCCTTTTTTTTAGGCTGTTGGTACTACTTGTTTACGTAAAGAATTTAAGCGGCGCGTTGCGGTTTCGTTCTTTTCATCCAGTTTAACGACTTGTTCATACATCTCGATCGCTTGAGGTAGTAGCTTTTTCTTTTCGTAGGCGTGACCAAGATTATTGATGGCAGTTACATAACCCTCTTGTAAAGCGATCGCTTCTTTGTAATTTTTGATCGCTAGATCGTACTGTTCTTGGGAGAAATAGGAAAATCCCAGCGCATTATAAACCTCAGGAATATTCTCACCACCTTCTTTCAGAGCCTTATTAAATAGGACAATGGCTTGAGCATAGAGCTTTTTTCGCAAATAGACGCTACCAAGTTGGTAATAGTCTTCGGGTGTACCTTTTTCCTTTTGGAGCTTAGGTTGGAGGTCAGAAATTACATTTTCTAAGCTACGGGCTTTCAAAATCTGGCGGATAACTAACCAGCTAACCCCAGCTAGCAGCACCACTAAGGCTCCAAGGTATGCGATCGCTAATGTACTATCCATAAATATCTACTAACTTCAATCAAATTTATTAACACAGTTTTTCTATCATTGCACTCTAACAATTTGTTTAGGCAGTTTAAAAAGTAATTTTTAACAAACCCTCAAAAAGAGTGTGAACTAGTACAAACCAAAACCCAAGAA
>JBJTVM010000526.1:0-5118 GCA_046081205.1 Pseudanabaena sp.
TTGCCTATGGCAAAATGAAAGCCGCTATAAGACAGGAGGATTGGAGAAAAATCGGGTGTTAAACGACCTCAGTAATGCTGATAATTTTGCCAGAGGTGCGGTTAATCCTTTGAATTTGAGCAGTCATATTGTCGCCTGCAACCAAGTAGGTACTGGTGCTGACACGACGACGGGTATCGAATTTAGAACCCTGAACCAAAATTTTGAATTTCTTCTTATTGGCTTCACCCGAACCGCCAAGATTGGCACTGGCTGGGGCAATTTTGTTGCTGCTGTTGGTCGCTACCTCAAAAACCAACTGTGAAGATTTGACCGCACTGCTAATTTGGGTATCACCGCGATTAAGCGCATACATACGGTTAAACGTCACTTGGCTTTGTCCTGCTTCGGTATTGCTACGAGTGTAAGGAACTACATTTTCACCAAAGACCGTTTGGTATTCGTCACTATCAACGTAAGAATCAATTTCCGCGTCGTAGCCTTCGGTCACGCAACGCACAATATGCTCGGAAATCTCAGCTTGAGACTGGGGAGGACGACCGAGAAAATGCATAAAGTTCAATTCTACAAAGCGGTAAGGAGCGCATGAGGTGAAGTAGCGATCGCGATAAAAATCAGATTTACCAATCGCTCTCACGAATTCTCTTACCGATATACTGCGATCGGCTAACTGTGACTCAGCTTTAACAAAGCGCTCACTCTCCATTACGTGAGGATTACCCAATACTTGTTTGTAAACAGCGCGAATCACATTCTGAGCATCATTGGCAGACCATAGTTCCACAGGACTAGCATTGATGACGATACTACCCATTGACATCCTCCAAGTTTAAAGTATTTGTTAACATTAGAATTTATGAGCCTTTGGCTCTCATGTTCTATTTTATAAGTATATAAGTAGCTGAGTGCAATTAAATATAAAACTCTGAAATCTGTAGCACACACGCAGCTTGCGCTACAGCTTTTGGTTCTATGTTTTAATGCCTAGCTACTTAGAATTAAAAAATTGCATTTATTTAAATCAAAGTGATATAGACAATCAAGCCTTTCTCACCATGAAAATTGATAATCCCATACCCAAAGTAAGGAAACTAGTTAGGAAAGTGTAAAGAAAACGGAAAGATTGTCCTCAGGCAATAAATCTTGATGTTCCGTTACATTTATTTGAAGTAGCTAGTTTCAATATGTGATATAGCAAAAAAAGATTAGGTATCGGTTTGCTTAATCTGAATGGAATCGTAATTTTGGTAACAAATTTTTGTAAAATCAGGAAACTTTGATCGCGACTCGCAAAAAAAATCTATTCGTATGAGGATTCTTCTAGTTGAAGATGATATTCGCCTTGCTGAAACCTTGTCAGAAGCTTTAACTGACGAGCGCTACGTTGTAGATATTGCTGCTGACGGCAAATCTGGGTGGTATCAAGCTCAGTCCTTAGATTACGATTTGATGATCTTAGATCTGATGCTACCAGAATTAGACGGTATAAGTCTTTGCCATCAATTGCGATCGCATGGTTTCAACTTGCCTATCCTCATGCTGACGGCCTGCGATACGATCAATGATGAAATTAATGGGCTGGATGTAGGAGCCGATGACTACATCTTAAAGCCAGTAGAGTTGCAAAAACTCTTTGCAAGAATTCGTGCTTCGTTGCGTCGAAATAGCTTGAGTGCCTCACCCGTTTTAGAGTGGGGGCAACTGCATCTCAATCCTAGTACCTGTGAGGTGGGCTATGGCGAAAATCCGATCCATCTAACCCCAAAGGAATATGCTCTTCTAGAATTACTACTACGCAATGGTCGGCGAGTTTTGAGCCGCAGCGTGATGATTGAACATGTTTGGTCTTTAGAGTCTCCTCCTGAAGAACATACAGTGAAGGTACATATTCGCAGTCTCCGCCAAAAGTTAAAAGCTGCAGGAGCGCACGAAGATTTGATCGAGACTGTTCACAGTATGGGCTATCGGCTCAAGTAGTCCTAATCGCCATTTGGGGCGTGCGAAGCACGCCCCAAATGGCGAAAAACGGTAAAACCCATAGAGATGTTGCTAAAATTATTACCTAGAGTCACTTTGTTAGCTTAGGGTATAGATTAAATGACCAGCCTGTTTCTGGAACGTCTTCACAGCAGCGATCGCCCCGTTATTGTTTTTGATGGCGCGATGGGTACAAATTTGCAGGTCCAAAACCTTACCGCCGCAGATTTTGGTGGTGCGGAGTATGAGGGTTGCAACGAGTATCTAGTGATGACGAAACCCGAAGCAGTGGCTAAGGTACATCGTGACTTTTTAGAGGCGGGAGCCGATGTAATCGAGACGGATACCTTTGGCGGTACTTCGATCGTTTTAAATGAATATAATTTAGGGCATCTCGCCTATGAACTTAGCAAAAAGGCGACGGAATTAGCTAAGTCCGTAGCTGCCGAATTTTCTACCCCAGAGAAACCGCGTTTTGTGGCAGGCTCGATCGGCCCTACGACGAAATTACCAACCTTGCTGCATATCGATTTCGACTCAATGAGGCAGTCCTTTATCGAGCAGATTGAGGGGCTGTACGATGGCGGCGCAGATCTGTTGATCTTCGAAACCTGTCAGGATGTTTTGCAAATTAAAGTAGCGTTAAATGCGATCGCCGAATTTTTTGACAAGAAAACAGCCGAGGGCAAACCCCGTATTCCCGTTATGGTTTCGGTAACGATGGAAACCACAGGCACAATGCTCGTCGGTTCCGACATTTCCGCAGTTGTAACCATTCTCGAACCTTATCCTATCGACATCTTAGGTCTGAACTGTGCCACAGGCCCCGACCTGATGAAAGAGCATATGCAGTATTTGAGCGCCCATTCTCCCTTTGTGGTGTCCTGTGTGCCTAATGCGGGGTTACCTGAAAATGTCGGTGGGCAAGCTTTTTATCGCCTCACTCCCGATGATCTTAAAGGACATCTAGCCCACTTTGTTGAAGACTTAGGAGTACAAGTCATCGGAGGTTGTTGTGGCACAAGACCAGCACACATCAAAGCTTTAGCCGATGCTGCGAAGACTCTCAAACCGAAACAACGAGAACCCCTTGTCGTACCTTCGGCAGCTTCCATTTATAGCTCTCAGCCCTATATTCAAGACAATTCTTTCCTCATCGTCGGCGAGAGATTAAATGCTAGCGGTTCCAAGAAAACTCGCGATCTGCTCAATGCTGAGGATTGGGATGGACTAGTAGCGATCGCTAGGTCACAAGTCAAAGAAGGCGCACATGTTCTCGATGTGAACGTGGACTATGTGGGACGTGATGGCGTGCGCGATATGCATGAGCTAGTATCGCGCCTTGTCACTAACGTCACTTTACCTCTGATGCTCGACTCCACCGAATGGGAAAAGATGGAAGCAGGGCTAAAAGTTGCAGGTGGTAAGTGTATCCTCAACTCCACTAACTATGAAGATGGGGAAGAGCGTTTTTGTAAGGTCGTTAGCCTTGCCAAGCAATATGGTGCGGGGATTGTTATCGGTACAATTGATGAAGAGGGAATGGCGCGAACTGCGGACAAAAAGTTCCAAATTGCCTCCCGTGCCTACAAACAGGCTACCGAAGAGTTAGGAATGCCCGCCAGTGAGATCTTCTTTGATACCCTCGCTCTACCCATTTCCACAGGGATTGAGGAAGATCGACAAAATGCGGCGGCAACGATTGAATCCATTCGTCGCATTAAAGAAGCAATGCCAGAAACCCATGTATTACTTGGGGTTTCCAATGTTTCCTTTGGCTTAAGTCCTGCTTCGCGGATTGTCCTTAACTCTGTATTCTTGCATGAAGCTATGAAAGTCGGCATGGATTCATCAATTGTCCATGCCAGCAAGATCGTCCCGCTTAATCGCATTCCTGAAAAAGAATTAGAAGTAGCCCGTCAACTCATCTTTGATCAGCGTCAATTTGATGGCGATATCTGCACCTACGACCCCCTTGGTGAATTTACAAAGCTATTTGAAGGGGTTTCGGCTAAGCGCGTCAAGGTCGTTGATGATAATCTCACGATTGAAGAGAAACTCAAAAATCATATTATTGACGGCGATCGCATTGGTTTAGATGATGCACTCACCGAAGCACTAAAAACCTATGAACCCCTCACGATCATCAATCAATTTCTCCTTGATGGCATGAAAGTGGTAGGCGATCTGTTCGGCTCTGGACAGATGCAACTTCCCTTTGTGCTGCAATCCGCCGAAACGATGAAGTCTGCCGTTGCGTTCCTAGAGAAATTCATGGAAAAAGCCGAAGGTTCCAATAAAGGCGTATTTCTGATTGCCACGGTCAAAGGCGATGTCCATGATATTGGTAAAAATCTTGTCGATATCATTCTCTCCAACAATGGCTACAAAGTCGTCAATATCGGTATTAAGCAATCGGTGGAGAATATTATTCAAGCTTATGAAGAATGCAATGCTGACTGTATTGCCATGAGTGGCTTGTTGGTCAAATCCACAGCCTTCATGAAGGATAACTTGCAGGAATTTAATAATCGTGGCATCACTGTTCCCGTCATTCTCGGCGGTGCAGCACTTACCCCTAAATTCGTCTATAACGATTGTCAGAATGCCTACAACGGCAAGGTCATCTACGGTAAAGATGCCTTTTCTGACCTGAACTTCATGGACAAGTATATGCCCGCTAAAGCTGAGGGTAAGTGGGAAGATGGTAAAGGCTTCTTAGATGAAAATCTTGCCTTTAATGAGGTAGCGGAGACTGCGGAAACTTCGGCAACTGCGGCTGAGGATCTGATCAAGATGCAGAAGAAGGACGTGGAGACCTTCTACTCGCGGGAGAAGCTCGAGTCGGCCTACGTGAGCCCCTACGGGAAGACCTACGGGGACTACCGGCGCGTCTTCGAGTTCGGCGAGGAGGACTTCCAGCGCTTCGACGCCCACTGCCGCGCGCATGGGGTCGGGTGGTTCTGCACCGTGCAGGACGTGCCCTCGCTGCACTTCATGCTGCGCTTCGGCCTGTCGCACTTCAAGGTCGCGTCGAGCAACGCGCGCAACCGGGCGCTGCTGGAGCAGTGTCGGGACAACATCCCGCGCGACCGGGAGATCGTGATCTCCGTGGGCGGCTCGACGCTCGCGCAGGTGGAG
>JBJTVM010000527.1:0-6742 GCA_046081205.1 Pseudanabaena sp.
ACTTTTTTATCGTAGCCTTCGCAATTATAGCCATAGCTACTTGCATTGTAAAAGATATAGCTGTTGTCGCTTTCGTCGAACTGACGTTAATTTAGAGCAGCAATTCACCATTTGCAACAAAGCACCACAAGTTTGGGAATAATTAAAAGTTTTTTACGATACATTGCGATCGCGCAAATTGCCAAGTATTGTTAAGATAATCCGTAAATTTGCTCCGATGGCATGACTGCCTAGTGAGGAGTGAACATGTACTTAACAAGGAACTGTCTTTTATGCAAACGGGGTCTGTTTCTCCACTGGTTCTGATCATTTTGGACGGCTGGGGATATAGGAAAGAGACCGAGGGCAATGCGATCGCCGCAGCAAATACTCCCGTCATGGATAGTCTGTGGAGTACCTACCCAAAAACTCTCCTCCAAGCCTCTGGCAAAGATGTTGGCTTACCAAAAGGTCAAATGGGCAACTCTGAAGTTGGACATTTAAACATTGGTGCAGGTCGAGTTGTCCCCCAAGAATTAGTAAGAATTTCTGATGCTGTCGATGATGGCTCATTATTATCAAATGCAGTTCTAGTCCAAGTTTGTGAAAAGGTTAAAGCTCACCATAGCAAATTGCATCTGATTGGACTTTGCTCTGATGGTGGTGTGCATTCACATATTGATCATCTATTGGGCTTGCTAGATTTAGCCAAGTCCCAAGGAATTGAGGATGTCTGCATTCATGTGATTACCGATGGACGTGATACCTTACCGCATTCAGGGATCAACTTTATTAGGCTTTTACAAGCACATATTAAAAAGATTGGTGTTGGACGCATTGTTACAATCAGTGGTCGTTACTTTGCCATGGATCGTGACAAGCGCTGGGATCGCGTCCAAAAAGCTTATGAAGTTTTGACAAACGATCAAATCACTACTGAGCTAACTGAGCCAACAGACTTACTAGAAGCTGCCTACAAAGAAAAAATTACCGATGAATTTTTACCCCCTACTCGCATTGCTCAAGGGGCGATTGCTTCAGGTGATGGTGTAATTTGCTTTAACTTCCGCCCCGATCGCTCCCGTGAGATTACTCAAGCACTCGTAGCCGAAAACTTTACAGGTTTTGAACGCGAACATATTCAGCATCTCGCCTATGCCACCTTTACCCAGTACGACAGTGCTTTACCTGTGCCTGTTGCCTTCCTGCCCCAAAACTTAACTAATTTGTTGGGACCAGTTGTCGCTCAACATGGATTAAAGCAGTTACGCCTCGCTGAAACTGAGAAATACGCCCATGTTACCTATTTTTTTGATGGTGGGCTAGAAGAAGCTAGTGAAGGCGATGATCGGGTATTGGTCAATAGCCCGCGTGTATCTACCTATGATAAAGAGCCAGCTATGTCCGCTACTGAGGTAACCCGCATTGCCTCCGAGGCGATCGCTAAGCGGATTTACTCACTAATTGTGATTAACTATGCTAACCCCGACATGGTTGGTCATACTGGCAATTTTGAAGCTACGGTCAAAGCTCTCGAACATGTTGATCGATGTTTGGGAAAATTATTGTCTAGTATTGCCAATGCTGGTGGTACGGCTCTAATCACCGCCGATCATGGAAATGCCGAATATATGTGGGATGAGCAAGGCAACCCTTGGACGGCTCATTCCAGCAATCCTGTCCCGTTTATTTTGGTAGAGGGTGAAGGTCGCAAGATTTATGGTCATGGTGCTGATGTAAGGCTTAAGCAGTCTGGCGGTCGTCTCGCAGATATTGCCCCTACGATTTTAGAAATTTTGCAAGTTCCACAACCAGAAGAAATGACAGGAGTCTCTTTGCTAGAAAAAGCAATTTATGAGTTCAAAGCTACTAAAACCCCTGTCAAAATTGGCAAATAGTTTAATGAAATCTACTTACCTTGTAGAGATCAAACATTAGCCAGTACGTTACGCTACGGCTAACAGGCTTATATGTAATGAAGGCAGTGCGAAGCGCTGCCTTCATTACATATAGGTGCAAAATATAGATGGTGGAAAGCCTAGCTTGCACCATCTATATTTTTGTAAGGGTTCATTTGCATGTCAAAACTTACCAGACGCGAATTCATCGCAGTTACTAGCCTCACGGCGGGCTTTGCGATCGCCGTGCAGCCAATTTCCGCAAAAGTAATCACTACAGACAATAAGGGCATCATCGCAGGCGAAGTCAAAATACCTGTCAAAGATGGCACGATTCCTGCTTATAGAGCTAGACCAACTGTGGGCAAAGATTTTCCTGTGATCTTAGTTATTCAAGAAATCTTTGGCGTTCATGCTTATATCCAAGATGTGTGCCGTCGCCTCGCCAAATTAGGTTATCTAGCGATCGCCCCTGAAATGTTTTATCGACAGGGTGATGTATCTAAGTTGACGGATATTGCGGAGATCCGCAAAGTAGTTAGTCAAGTTCCTGACGCTCAAGTTATGGCGGATCTTGATGCAACCGCAGCATGGGCGACTAAATCAGCCAAAGGAAATCCTCAAAAGTTGGGGATTACGGGTTTTTGCTGGGGTGGGAGGATTACTTGGTTATATTCTGCTCACAATCCGCAAGTTAAAGCAGGTGTGGCTTGGTATGGCAGACTTGTTGGTGAATCAACAAAACTTACACCAAAGCATCCCATTGATATCGCCCAGAATTTACAAGTGCCAATTCTGGGTTTATATGGTGGTAAGGATACTGGCATACCTGTGGATACGGTTGAGCAAATGCGAGAAAAACTGAAGGTTTGCAGTGCTAATTCCGAGATCGTGGTTTATCCCGATGCACCTCATGCTTTTCATGCTGATTATCGCCCTTCATATCGTCAAACCGAAGCAGAGGACGGCTGGAAAAGATTACTGGACTGGTTTAAAAAGAATGGAGTTGCTTAAACAAATTTTTAGCAGTGCGGCAAAGCCGCACCACTAAAAATCTGTTTTTTATGTGAGTTCAATATAGCCATTTGCGGCGTGCGAAGCATGCCGCAAATGGCGAAAAATGGGAAGAATCGCTGAACGATTCTTCCCATTTTTCGTTTTCGTCGAACTGACGTTTTTAACCACATAACCATGAGGCTTTATTATGTAAAGAAGTATAAAGTATTGTAAATAGATCGTGATTTTTAAGATGCAAAATAAAGTTGTTGTTGTTGTCGGTGCAACAGGTGGCATTGGCTTGGCGCTTGTCCAAAAATTAGCCGCAGCAGGTGCAAAGTTAGTTCTTGTCGCGAGAAACGCCGCCAAACTGGAAGAACTAGTTAATAACCTCGAAGATGACTATGATATAGAGGCGATCGCAGTTCCTACAGACATTACGAAGTATGAGCAAGTTGAAGGAATGGTACAGCAGGCGATCGCGCAGTTTGGACAGATTGATGTCTTAGTGAATGCCGCAGGTGCAGGCGTGATGAAGCAATTCCTTCGCATTGAGCCGCAAGAGCTTGACCAGATGCTTGATCTTAACCTCAAGGGGAATTTTTACACTAGCCAAGCTGTGGCAAATGTCATGAAGGATCGTAAGGTTGGACATATCTGTAATGTCATTGGCATTCTTGGTAAACATCCAATGGCTATGGCTTCAGCTTATTGTGCATCAAAATTTGGGGCGATCGGATTTAGTAAATGTATGGCTGATGAAGTTCGTCGTTTGGGGATTAAGGTGACTCTATTCTATTTTGGCGGAATTGATTCACCATTTTGGGATAATGTCAGCCTGAAGGTCGATCGCAGCAAAATGCTAACGACTGAGACTGCGGCAAATGCAATTATGTTTGCTCTTTCCGCCGATCCACAAGCTGTACCGATGGAAATCAATATCCAACCTGAAAGCCATTTATTCTTTTAACGTCAGTTCGACGAAAGCAGCGTGCTTCGCGCAGCAAAAATGGTGAAAATCGCAGAGTGATTTTCACCATTTTTGCTTTCGTCGAACTGACATTCTTTTAAAGCAAAAAATAGAGTCGGCGTTTTAAGCGCCGACTCTATTTTTTTTTGCAGATGATTTTTTGTTGCAAATTAATGAGATGTAATTCTGTCTCATCCAAATCACGTTTAATGTATAGTCAGGGTTTTGATTTTCAAATGAGTGAAGACTCAATTTGAAAATCGCAATAACTTAAAGCTTGGAGATCGAAATGCAAAAGCGACATCTATATATATTGTCTATATTCGTTACTATCTTTTCGGTGAGTCTTGCACTCAGAGCGACAGAAGTATTTCAATCTCGGACAGTTAAAATACCTAGTCCATCGGAAATGTCAAAACTGGCTGATTCTTTCAGCCCTCAAGAAATATCCCAATTGGAAATTGATGATGTCTTGCGCGATCGCCTTCGTTTCGATCCCCAATGGCAAGAAATTGCTCATGCAGTGCGCCAAGATATCATTGTCGAGAAGTGGGGGAAAGATCGGGTTGAGAATCCAGTCTGGAAAAAATACGGAGCCAAAGCCTATCCGTTGTTGAGTTATTACGCTCGCTCCCGTGATGAAACTCGCAAAAGGTATGGGCTTGAAGGCATTCGCAGTCTAGGAAAGCCCTACACAACGCTGTGGTTGCGTGGACAGATTCAGCGACGGATGACCTATCCAAGCTTTTATGAAATCTCTTCCTATGTATCAGAGGCTCAGAGCAAAAACTGGGAGAAAGAATTTGGCTTAGATGACCCTCAAGTACGTGCAGAGTTAATTAGTCTTGCTAAGGCAAATCTCGAACCGAGGAATTCCCCTCGTTACTACGACCAATTCAATCTCGATTTCTTGACTAGATTATTGGGTTACGAAGCCGTCTATGGCAAAACTCCTTCCGAAAAAAGCAAGAATTTTGCAGGTTTACCAGAATGGGTGCAGTACGAGCAACTACAACAACCAACAGATAGACAAATCAAAGAAGCGATCGCTCTCTACCTAAAGTTATCCAGCGATGCTCAGGAATATATCTTAGTTGAGAGACTAGGTGTCATGAAGGCAGGAGAGATTACCCCCTTTGCTCGCGCGTTCTTTCGTTCCTTAGCTGATGATCGCTCATCAAGCGATCGGATGTGGGCGATCGCTGAACTTGATCGACATGGAGATACGCAAGGGACAGAACTCCTCAAAAACATTTTAAATAACGATCTATCTCAGTTTCATTCCCTCTCAAAAATCGTTAGTTACGAAAATTTTGGTCAAAAAGGTAATCATGCCTATTATCTGCTGTTGGGAATGGTAGAGAAATATCCACAATCAAAATTTGCGATCGCCTGTCGCGAATATGGAGATTTAACGGGAAGGTCTTATTTTAATGCTGAGCCACGCGAGCCAGCGCTCCTTGCCCGTAACGCTAAACTTACCGAGAAAGAAAGACTGAATGCATGGCAAGGCTGGCTCCAGAAATATTCCGAGCACTCTGGATCTGATGATGCTAATTACTTTCTGGCGCTAAGTTTGCAAGATAACAATGATATTGTCGAAGCGATGCGCCTCTGGATCAAGATTATGTCGCAACCAATGGGCGATCGCGATGCTCTTTATCTTGCTTTTCCCCATGTTCGCACGCTCCTTGATGTTGGCTTGTCCATCGACCAGATGCAAACCCTCTTACAAGAGCCAGAAAATCAACTCCTTGCACCACTCTTACAATATGCGATCGCAGTTCAATATGCGCGATCGCAAGACTATGCCAAAGCCCTAGAGACAGCAGCAAAGGTGCAATTAGAAGCAATTCCTGACCAGATTCTCGAAGCTTACTACTATCCTCAAGGTCGTTGGTGGCAGCCAGATAATCAGGTCGAAAACTTCAAGAAAGAAGCTCAGTTACTATTGGGTGAACAAAAACTACGTTGGCAAAAATTACGTCAATGGCAAATCGAAAACACACCCGAATCACGATATCAGATTGCCTCTAACTGGGCAGGGCTTGGCGGATGGAAAAATGGTTATTTAGCAATTTGGGATGGATTTCGCGCTTATTTCTTGCCAACAGATTGGAATTGTCGCGAATGGTGGGTATGCGATCCATCTAAACGCAGTGATGCTGATATTCTTGCTAAATATCAAGCTGGCAGTCAAAATGCGATCGCTCTTTCCCTCTATCAAAAATTACTCGAAGACAATAGCCTTTCTACGGCTCTGCGAGAAAAAACTCTGTACATGGTAGCAATGACACTTCTTTACCAGTGGGAAAATCACACTTTCTCAGAAACCCAACGTATCCATCCACCCGTAGGTGTGTCGGCTAGTAAGTCTTATCAACCGACTAGGAGAAATAGTTATTCGTATCAAGATTATGAATTTCGTGAAAACAGTATGCGCGTTGACTATCAACGACGCATTGATGGCATCATCACTGAATTACAGGTCAAGTTTCCTCAGAGCCAATATATTGATGATTTGCTGTTTTCTAGCTTCTTTCTCAGCGAGCAGTCCAATTATCTGCAAAGATTGATAGACCGTTATCCCAATAGCGATCGGGCTAGCGAAGCCAAATTTCTCCTAGAATTAAAAAAATAGCAACACCGTGCAGTTTTCAACTTAGCATCGACTTTCAACTTACCATCGACAATCTAAAGCCTACAAAACAGTATTTAAAGACGATTAGGGTTGAATTCTGAGAGATAGTTTTTCACGCTAGCTCTATCTCAGGGGTAGTTTCACATTATGTCGAACCAACTTTGTTCATCTGAGTTCGATATAGCCATTTGCGGATTGCTTCGCAATCCGCAAGCAGCGAAAAACGGTAAGAACCGCTTAGCGGTTCTTACCGTTTTT
>JBJTVM010000528.1:0-9615 GCA_046081205.1 Pseudanabaena sp.
CCTCCCCCATTTTTGGGGCTTTGATAAGAGCACTACACACTATAGCCAATTGCCAACCAAGATAAAGGAAGCCCAAAAATATGGATGCTTCAGATCGATCGCTTGATTGAGTTGCTTGAGAGTAACTGCAGGTAAATTGGGAATTCCTTGGATCTGTTTACCATCGATTCTGACAGTTCCAGTTAATAGTGCTACTTGAGTTTGCTGCAAGGCGATCGCTTTACTTTTGGCTTCAGGGAAATTGTGATAAAAAGACAGCATCAATGGCGTTGTACCAGCATCACTTACTACCCAAAGCGATGCAAGTACACTTTTTGCGGCGTATTGAGCAGCGACACCGCCTAAGCCAAGATTTTTGCCGACAGCAGTCTGACAAGCGCTCAGTGTCAGCATCTCAATTGTTTCTGAACCGAGATCGAACGATTTAAGCTGATCGAGGTATAGCCGCTCATTCCACATTTGAATGAATGCACCATTAATAGTGTTACTCACAAATTTGGCATGGGTGGCTAGATGCACGATACCATAGTTTTTCTTTTTTCTTTGGGCTTTGAGGTTTTCAATAGTAAAGCTTTGGTTGAGAAAAGCGTCACCCTGTAAAACTTGTGTGGCAATTGTATTAACTTCCACTTCGACACTAGGTAGTGCTGACAGTCCTTGCATAGCATCGGTCAACCCCATAACCAAAATGCTGTTGCTTCGGCGATCTCGTAGTTTCAGATTTACCATTCCCATAGACGGCACAGTCGCGATCGCATATTTCTGCACTAAAAATTCTTTGCCATCGTGTAAGGCAGCGATCGGAATTACTCGCAATGGGCCATCCATTACGAAGACTAACGTTTTGATGTTTGCAGCTTGTAAATCAGCATCAATTGGACGAATTATCCAATTGTATAAAGTTTGAGCAGAGTCTAAATAGTCTGTCGAGCTTACATCCTGAATATAAATCACAAGATCTTGAGCCTCACGCAAGATATCTACTTCGTGGGCTTCAGTAACAACTTTACGAATCGGTTTTCCTGATGAAGGGATGACGAGGATTTCTATGCGATCGGGGAAAATCACGGGATAAACCAAAGCCGTTGCACTGTCGGTAATTCGCTCAGAGCGAAGTAAAGCAGTCTGAGCCACACTAAGGCTCATAGGACTAGGATTAATATTTTCATTACTGTAATAGCGATGCTCATCATTGTAAGATTGTTCGATCGCATAATGCGCATCTTCCAATTGGTTGCGATTAAAATAATCTCCGGCCCGCCGATGAGAGTTCAATCCTGCTGGTACTTTACTAAATCGGTTACCCAACACTCCTAGCAAGCGATCTCTTAGTCCCCCACCATTGGGGAAAATATTGTCATGATAGGAAGGATCTAATTGATTGCTAGAAGAACTTGATGAAGTACTTGATGTTGATTGACCTAATGCCGAATTGCTGTGATCCAAAGCTACTATTCCACTTAAAAGTAGAACTAGCAAAACTTTCCAACTAAGCGAACTCATTTTCATAACCTTCACTCTCTTTCTCTTACAAAAATTCCTGGACTAAAAAGTATTCCGATCCATGACACAGCTTAAAACGTAAAAGTGGTGCGAATTGTGCCAATTGTAATTGTGTCACTTGTGGATGTGTGAGCGGGATTAAATAGAAAGATTACGCCTGGGGTGATGCTAATATTGTCAGAAATTCGATAGCGATAAAACAGTTCTACGTGAGTTGTACTAGCGGGCTGAGAACCCACTGCACCAAAGGCAACACCATTCAATCCAATTGCACTAGGAACGTTACCAAAGGAGAGATTGCTGCTAACAATTTTGGGTGGTTGCCCAACATAGATACCGCCAAGGTTCCCACGCCCAAATAAATCGGGCAAATTGAGATAGACCATCCAGTTTGTCGTTTCTACAGTTCCATTTGCACCATTGACAGCATTGGATTTCGTATAACCGCCCCATGTGCCAAGCGTAAGGTAGGGACTAAGCCGCCAGTTAAGCGTTGCCCCGATCGCATCAGTCAGAAAATTTGCGCCTCCATTACTGATCAAACTATCGCCAGAGGATATTTTTAAAGAGCCACCTGTCGTATAAGCATGGAGGTAATACAAGGCGACATCGATCGCATCAGTTGGTGTAAGTGTTAGCTGTCCTCCCAATGTGTAGTCACTACCGAACAAGCCACCACCATTGCCTAATGTGTTTGGATTTGCTGGATCGCCTGCGGCATATATACCCTGTAAACTGATGCGATCGTCAATTTGCCAATCAAAGCCCACACCTGCGCGACTTCGTCCAAGTTCTAATATCGGATTGCGCTGAGCAAAAGCTGAAAGTGGTCCCAAACCAGCACTTTCGACTCGATTAGGTCCGCGAAAAACAGTTACTGGATTGACACCTTCCGTCCCAACGATAAATACAGCATTATCTCCCACCATAAAGCGATAGGACAAATCAGAAAGAAAGAATGTATTTGCCGAATTAGACTCATAACCAAGACGAGTAAAGTTGTCTTGAAAAATATTGCCTGAGCCAGTAGTCAAATTTGCAGCGCGTAGCCCGACTAAGAGTAAGCTCCGATTATGGAAATCGAATTGTGTCAATAAATTGAGCTGTAGATCGTAACCCAATGTTAGGTTGGTCGCAAGATCGGCTTCATTAGCAGTCAAGATACCATTTCGAGGACTCAAGTCAGCTGAGTTACGGAAACGACCCTGCAAGCCAAATATAGCCTGTCCATAGAGCTTCGTAGTTGTCGAAAATTGCTGTGCTTCCAGTTTGGTAGTTTTTGCTTCTAGAGAGTCCACTCGACCACGCAATGTCGCTAATTCGGCAGCAAACTCTTCTTGAAGTTTTTGGACAGAGGCAAGATCTTCTTTACTGACTTTATCGGCTAAACCCGTTGCAATGATTTCATTAATTTTGTCTAGACATGCATTCACACCAGCCGCAAATTCATAGCGAGAAATTGCTTGTTGACCACGAAATGAGCGATCAGGATAACCAGCAATACATCCGTAGCGCTCTACCAAAGATTGCAAGGCAGTAAAAGCCCAATCAGTCGATCGCACATCACTCAATTGAGAAACTGATGTTACTGATTCCGCAACTTTGGGCTCTGTTGGTGAAAGGATGCGAATGTTTTGGAGGGTTTCTTTAATATTCCGATCCGTTTTCACTTCAGTGTTAACTGATGTCATGCGAGATTGTTGTGCGATCGCATCTGTAGCGAATCCTACCAGCACAAACCCGCTACACAATATCAATTGCAAAGAAGATAAAAAATAATTGGGCGTGAACTGAGTTAACCGTCTACTTACATAAAACATCTTTGCTTCCTCCTTAAACTGTAACTTACAGCAATTACCGATCAAACGAACTATAAGAAAAATTTTGAAAGTGTTGCAGAGCAACACTTTCAAAATTTTTCTTGGTTTGGGTTTGAGCGCGAAGCGCTGTAGGAAATGCAACTAGCTTTGTTTTACATTAAGAAACTAGAAATAAGCCACTTAATATTAGTGTTAGTGTGTCACGCTAGCTTGAAATATACAACCCAGATTTATGTATCTATACATAGAGATAAAATAGTGAGCGTAACGAAATATAAAAAATGTGATTTACGGATTGCTATATGACCTATTCACCACCTTGGCATCTCACTAATGGACTGCTAATGACCCTCTATACTGCTTTGCGGGTGAGCCAAAAATGGGAAAATTTCACGGTTGAATCCGAACCTATTTATCGAGAGCATATTTTTACAGGCGCACATGGCGTTCCGATCTATGGTAAATACGCAATTCCTAACATATCCCATCAAAAAGTTAAGGGAACGATTGTTGGAACCTATGGAATTACGGGGGATTTAGATAATCAATGGTTTCTCAAAATTTTGGGGCGTAAGGCGATCGCTAAAGGATACGCCGTTGTTTTGTTTGATTGGCGAGCGCATGGTAAAACAGCAGAACTTTCGCCAGCGCTGACCTCAGATGGACTATACGAAGGCGAAGATTTTATCAGGATTGCCAATACTGCTAAGCAATTAGGATGTCCTGCCCCCTTTTGGCTAACGGGATACTCCCTCGGTGGTCAGTTAGCTTTGTGGGGGATCAAGGCTGGAGAAACGATCGCCAGTTGGGGGACCGACTTAGAAATTACCTCTGATGATATTGCAGGCGGAGCCGTAATTTGTCCTAGTGTTGACTCCAATCGATCGCTTACTTATTTAGTCAAAGATGAGCTGGGCAGATTTCTGGAAAAGGCGATCGCCCGAGAATTAAAGAAACTAGGACGTAGCATCGCCAAAATGCATCCTGAATCAATTGATCGTGAGGCTGTAGAAAGGGCTAATAGCATTTGGGGATTTGACAATGAATTGACGATCGCCAAATTAGGCTTTGACTCTGTAGAGGAATATTACGATGCAAGTTGCCCGTTATATTTCATGCCTCATTTGCAAAAGCCAACCTTGATTCTCTATGCTGCCGATGATCCAATGTTTGATCCATCGATCATTTCAGATTTAGAAAATATTGCCAAAGATAACTCTGCCATTAAACTTATGGTCACCCAGTATGGTGGTCATGTTGGTTATGTTAGTAGCAAAAAAAGCCAAAATCAATATGGCGATCGCGATCGTTGGTGGGCATGGAATCGCGTTTTTGAATGGATAGAATCTCAAGTATTTGAATAATACCAAAGCCTAAATAGACTGCAAATGTCAAAAATTTAGAGTTTTAGTCGTATCTTCTTGATCAATTCTTTCAAATTGCTCAACTGATTTATGATCTAAATCAGCCAATCTTTTTAACTGTGAAAATATCCGACAGTTATCTAAATTGATATCAACTAAATCATTTTCAACATCTTTTATTTTAATTAAGCTATAGTCTGTATCCTCATCAAAAATAGCAAGTGTCACATTTAAAACATCAAGAAAATTAATAAAAGAACGGCACTCTGTTTCATCATATACGCTATAAAACTTGAGCAATTCAGCAATATAACTTTCCAAGTAAAAACGAGTATGTGGCAAAATCAGGACAATTTTTAGCAATAAAATTATCGGGTTAAGAAAGTTATCGTATTCTAGTGATAGCTTTAAGAAATCAGATGGCTTTCGGCGTTCATTTAACAGCAGGTATTGCAAAACTCGATAGCAAGTAGCATACAACAAACCAACAGGCATTATTTCTTCATCGCGGTGTTCTTGAAAATATTTTAATTTTTCGACAACTGTCAAGCGCAATATCTCAGAAATCTCTAAATCATCATGCGATATACCTAAGTAGTCAAGTAGCCTAACTTTGAATTCTAAGAAAGTTATATTCTGGATTTGTTCATAAAAGTTTTTAGCAGCTTTGCGATAATTGTCATTACCTTGTTTATTTAGTACTCTTTTAATTAAAAGTAGTACTCCATCGCCTAAATTGGTTGGATTTGGGCGTTGAGGATTTTCACCTCGTCTGGAATCAATACGCGCCGTATACATCGCTAAATCAAACTTAAATTGTTTCTTGATCTTTCGAGATAAATTTGCTGCATATTGGCGTTGTTCTAAGGGTTTTCTTGGATCAGCTTATTCAGAGACCAGTAGGTATGAGGAAAAACGCTCACTCCAATTATGATAGCTCTTGCTTATACCAGCTCTGCCTGAGAGCGATCGCAGTGTATTATATTCTTCAGATTGAACAAACTTTTGAAGCCAATATCTTAACTTTTTAAGCTTATAAATTTTGGTGGCAATACCAATAGAATCTGACAAGAAAAGATCAACTAATTTTTGGCAAGCACTGATATTTCCATTAATTGCCCAGTTGTTATTGAGAATATAACAACAGCGTAAAAGAGTATACTTGAATTCACTTTCTTTATCATGAAAAATAATTTCACCTAGAGCATAGTAAGCATTGACATTTTCAATCTCTTCATATCTGATAAATAATTTATCAAACTGATTTAAAATTACTTCAGTATCATAATGTTTTATAATTCCTAAAAAGAAGTTATAAATATGTTGCTGAGCCTTCTCTATACTACCAGCAGTTATATCAGTTACTGGCTCAGAGAATCGGTTAAATTGATTTTGATTATGAAACTGTGTCATCTCAATATTTTCTTTAACAATAGCAAAAAATCTTAAATTTTAGATTTGATTATAGCAACCCAAAATCGTATATAAATTGATAAGTTTGCGAGATAGGCTACAATTCAAGCTAAATCTTCTTCAACCTATTTAAAATGCTATACACTATACTAATCAAAAAAAATCTCACCTAAACTTATCTGCTTCAAATAACTTATTGTTTTGAAAAAGATTTCTAATAATTTGCCATTGAAGCTATTTATCAGAAAATTTAAGTTTTAGAATAATTTATATTTGTTTTATTGATTAATTCGATATAGCAAAACTTCTGTACAAGTACGTAATACTTTTATTGAGAATTCTAAACTCGTAGTAATAAAGATACTAATAAGTCTAAAATCACCATATCTGTGATTTTACTTATGACAGACTCTGCTCAAAGCTGATTCATATCATGAATTACTAAGTAGCTAGGTGCAATCAAATATAAAATTTTAAAACCTGTGAATTGCGCTGTACCTGTATCACAGGTTTTGACGCTGGTTTCTAAAAATATACCTAGATATTTACTAAATAAATTTTACCTAAGGGAAATTTACTCTTGGGTAGTCCTAAAAAGGAAAGGTTTTATTGTAGCTAGGATGAGCGGCACAAAGCACCTCTCATCCTTAACTATTTAGCACTACCTACTCTTGGCTACATTATATAATTTACGTAAAGTTAAGTCATGGTACTAAACGCTTATTTTCAAGGTATAGGCTTTACCGTAAAATAAATAGCCGTTTTTTGATGGCATGGAGAATCGTGTCATCAAAAATTGAGTTATTGATTAAATTGCTGAATTCCAAGTATTAATTTATTGATATAGAAATGAAAGTTTTACTTAGGGCATAACCCCAAATAGATAAAGGCGGCGCGAAGCACCACCTTTATCTATTTGGGGTTTAATTTGTCCTAGATATCTCTTTCACTACTATAAATATAGACTTTTGGATTTGTAGGAGCAAGCCCTGAAGTTCGCCTCTCAGCCGAATTAAAAGCAAGTCCTAGTAAATTTATTTAGAATCTTCAAATGGGTTACTATTCAAGGGCTTGTTATTTAGTCGCTATTTTCAGGATAATATTAAAACCCAAAATGGCTCAGCCATTTTATACTTTTAAACCCTGACTAGATTTAGTTTTTAATTCACAACATTGTCGTCACACTTTTGTGAATTGGTATAAAAGTAGTTGTCCAATTTTGCCAATTTCGCCAACTAGCCTGTATAAAACCTGTACAAGCCCAAGAGCTAATCGAAAAAATCTAACCGACCAAATAAAGATGCCAGCTTTTAAAATTTTTGATAACGATATTGATTCTGAAACTCTTCAAGAATATCTTGGCTGTGAAGCGATCGCCATTGATACTGAAACCATGGGGTTGATTCCCAGACGAGATCGCCTATGTTTAGTCCAAATTTGCAATGATGATGAGACTGTAAGTTTGGTGAGAATTGCACAGGGCATTAAAAGTGCGCCCAACCTCAAGTATTTATTTGAAGCCCCTGAAGTTAATAAGGTTTTTCATTTTGCTAGGTTTGATGTAGCAATGTTGGAAGCTCATCTTGGTATTGCCACTCATCCAATTTTCTGCACTAAAATTGCCAGCAAACTGGCGAGGACATATACCGACAAGCATGGTTTAAAGGAATTGGTTCGCGAACTTGAAAAAGTTGAACTAGATAAAACTTCGCAATCATCGGACTGGGGAAATGTCCAAGTCTTATCAGAAGCACAACTACAGTATGCAGCTAATGATGTTCGGTATCTATTATCTGTTTATCGCAAACTGATTGATATGCTGATTCGAGAAAATCGCTATGATTTAGCGAAAGCCTGTTTTGCCCATATTCCCACACTTGTTTATCTAGATTTACTGGGATATGCAGATGTTTTTGCTCATTAATTACAGCGCTTTGCGCTCAAGCCCAAACCAAGAAAAATTTTGAAAGCGTTGCTTTGCAACACTTTCAAAATTTTTCTTGTGGCTCGTTTGATCGGCAATTGCTGTAAATGTCAATTCGACGAAAGCGCAAAATGGTAAGAATCGCTAAGCGATTCTTACCATTTTGCGCTATTAGCGGCTTGCAAAGCAAGCCGCTAATAGCAAGTTAATTAAAGATTACAGTCTCTTTAGGCTTTAATTAATAGTGAAGCGCTTCGCGCTGCACTATTAATTATTGGGTGCGAAGGAAGTAGTCTATAGCAACAGATCAGAGTTCAAAGTTACAGCTAAATCAGTATTAGGATTGACAGAAGCAAGCGTTACGCTGTCACGACCTAGGAATAGCCCAAGCAAAGCACCAATTCCAGCACCACCAAGAATTTCTTCTGTAGCGATCGCGCGATCGCCTGTTACCGCAGATATTGCTGCTGCCGCCGCCGCGCCTAGGGCAGCATTTTGGAGAAGACCACCCACATTGACACCCTTATCAACTCTCTCAGTTTTGGTGACAACTTTAGAAGTTGCATTGATTGCTCTTCTCTGACCATTGGCGAACACAAGTTCACTAGCAAAGAACTGAGCACCACCTGATACAGTTCTCAATTCACCCACAACTTGAGTACCAGCAGGTATCAAAATAGTGCCTTGAGAGTTGGCAATATTTTGTGCCACATTTAATACAAGAGGAACTTTTTCGTCAGGCCCAAGCAAAATCTTATCTTTGGAATACTGAACTGCGATCGTATTGCCTGCGGGAATCCTGACTTGATTTTGGACAGGGGGAGTTGTAGTCTGTCCCACGATATAAGGTGAGGCGATCGCATTTGCTCGACCTGAACGCACTAACGATTGATAGATAAATGCGGCAACCTCGGCCCTAGTTGCAGTTTGGTTAGGATTTAAGAACAGAACATTGGGATAATTAACCACTAAGCGATTCTCAGTTGCTGCTGCGACACTATTTCTTGCATAGTTCGGAATGCCAGAAGCATCGGCAAAGGTTTGTAGAATTGTTTCAGGTGCTTGACTTACTGAATAATTTAAACCATTGGCAAGAGCCACTAAAACCTGTACACGAGGGATATTTTGAGCGGGTTCAAAAACGTTGCCTGGATAACCAGACATAAAACCTGTAGTGTATGCAGTCTGAATTGCCGAAGATGCCCAATAACTTGAAGTAACATCAACAAAAGTAACCCCACCACGGATAGGCGCTTTGTTTACGGCTTTACTAAGCATCGCTGCAAATTGCGCTCTAGTTACTGGATCATTTGGGCGAAATCCCCCGTCAGGAAAGCCTTTAATAATGTCTCTTGAAGCTAATTCTTGAATAAAAGTCTGCGCCCAATACCCCGTGGGCACATCATTAAACGTGGTCTGAGCAAAAGCAGAGTTTACGCTGATCAAAGGAATTGCGGAGCTACCAATAAAACTAAAAGCAACAAGTAATGCAGTGCTAGAACGTTTAGTTTGATTTGTCATTTTGAGTTTTTCTCCTATACATAATCTATGCATACAGCCTGTTGAGGCTTTAAGTAGTATAGAAAAACTT
>JBJTVM010000529.1:0-4746 GCA_046081205.1 Pseudanabaena sp.
GGCGGCTGAGATTTGGAAGACTTACAACATTTTGGCAAAGATTAGCGACAAGCAAGGCGACTCAGCCAAAGCCAAGGACTATCGCCGCCTCTCTCGCACCGCCCGCGCCAATTTTGCTGGCACAGCATACGAGCTACGCCAACACGCGCCCCTGATTGAGGGTGTAGTGAGAGCCGTTGACGATGCCGAGATCAGACAGCAATTAGAATCTCAATTGCAAGAAGTCGATCCAGAATGTCAAAATATCCTCTGGAATGCGATTCGGCAAATCCTCAACGGACAACGCAATGAAGATATTCTCTGCAAAGGATTGAATGATATCAATTCGCAAATTATCCTAGCCATCCTTGGACAAGTAAAAAGTTAAAAGGAAAAAGGAAAAATTGTGGTTAGGTTAAGCCCAGATCCCCGACTTTCAAGGAAAAAGTTAAAAGGAAAAAGGAAAAATTGGGGTTGGGTTAGGGAGAGCATCTCTATGAGAATTTAAGAAGAATTTATTGATTAGATAAACTAGGCTTAACCCGATAGTGTCGAGAAACACATAGGATCAAAAATGTGTACCTCACGCTTTTATGACATATACCTTCTCAAGCTTTGAACTTAACCCCACAAACTCTGTAACTGATTGGCGGCGATCGCTCGAAGAAATTTATCGTGGTCGCACCATGCACACATACAAGAGTGGGCAAATTATTCCCATGTATCCCCATGAAGTATGGGTGGTTTGTCGTGGCGTTGTGCAACTAAATACTTTGCATCCTTCAGGCGATGAAGTTTTAGTTGGCTTTGCAGTACAAGCCATGCCCTTTGGGTTGCCATTAACAAACCTTGAACCCTATCAAGCGATTTCCCTATCAGATGTTGACCTGATGCGGTTTACCATGATTGAGTTAGAGCAATCACCAGCACTCTATCATGGCATTTCGCAACATCTCAATCGTCGCCTTCAGCAGACAGAAGCCCTGCTAGCCCTAGTCAGTAACAAACGAGTAGAAGAGCGTCTCCGTCAAATCCTACTTCTACTCAAGCAGGAAATAGGCATCCCTGTTGAAGGTGGAACTCGTCTAACTGTGCGTCTTACCCACCAGCACCTTGCTAGTGCCATTAGTAGTACTCGCGTCACAGTCACCAGAGCCATGAAATTATTACAAGATGAAGGTTGGCTAAAAGTCGATCGCGATCGGCATATCGTTCTTGCATAGCAATCATCGTTAAAAGTTTACAGGCGGCGCTTCGCGCCGCCTATAAACTTAAAAAAGGGCGCTAAGCGCCCTTTTTTT
Source organism: Pseudanabaena sp. (assembly GCA_046081205.1). GTDB lineage: Bacteria > Cyanobacteriota > Cyanobacteriia > Pseudanabaenales > Pseudanabaenaceae > Pseudanabaena. Next base: position 1,281 of record JBJTVM010000529.1, read on the forward strand.
ATTTCTTGAGAATGGTAACAACGAGAGCAGTGGTTTCGGTTACAGGCTTAACACCCTCAGGGTAGTTAATTTCGCTAACATGCACACCCTTACCGATTTCCAAAGGAGTAATATCGATTTCAAAGCTTGCAGGGATATTGCTGGGAGCGCAAGACACACGCACATAATTCTTGATAGTGTCCACAGAGCCGCCGCCAACCTTTACACCTACAGGTATACCTACAAAGTGCAGAGGAATATCTACTTCGATCTTCGACTGAGACTCGATCGCAAAAAAACTGAGGTGATAAATATCATTTTTGTAAGGATGATTTTGAACTTCACGCAATAGTGTTTTACCTTTGAAGTCGCCATCGGTTACATTTACTTCGATCATTGTGTTATTAATCGTAGCTTCACGAAGTAAGGTCGTTGCTTCCTTAGCATCTAAAGCGATCGAGATTGATTCAGCTCCCTTATGTCCATATACAGTTGCAGGAATTTGACCACCGCGACGCAGAGCGCGATTGTTAGCAGGGGGACGAGTAGTAGCGTTAATTTGTAGTTGCATTTTAGTAATTGGTAGTTTGGTTATGGGTTGTGATTACTTGTGTTTAGAAATAACCACAACAGTAAATCTAAAAATCTAAGCTCTCAACAAACCGCGTTTTGGCCCATGAATAGGGTCTTCCACGATAATGGTTTGTCCTCGGCTTGCACCTAAGGAGATGATTGCGATCGGAGTCCCAGTCAAGTCAGCAAGGAACTTAAGATATTCCTTGGCTTCTGTAGGTAACTCCTCAACGGTTTTACATTCGCTAGTCGATCGCTTCCATCCAGGCAAGGTTTCATAGATGGGAATCGCTCTAGCAAAAGCTCTTGCGTCACTGGGGAAGTCGCGGGTGACTTTGCCATCAAGTTCGTAAGCAGTACAAACCTTGATTTCTGCAAGATCGTCGAGTACGTCAAGCTTGGTGACCGCCAGACAGTCCAGCCCATTGATCCGTACTGCATAACGACCGATTACCCCATCAAACCAACCACAACGACGCTTGCGCCCTGTGGTTGTGCCAAACTCTGCACCGACCTCGCCGATGTGATTGCCAATTTCATCATGCAACTCAGTCGGGAAAGGTCCTTCCCCAACGCGAGTTGTATATGCTTTGGCGACACCAATCACGCGATCGATGCAGGTTGGCCCCACGCCAGCACCGATGCAAGCACCACCTGCAACGGGATTTGAAGAGGTGACGTAGGGATATGTGCCATGATCAAGGTCAAGCAATGTTCCCTGTGCACCTTCAAACAAAATATTGCGACGCTCACGGATAGCAGCATCGATCTTGAGTGAAGCATCAACTACATGGTGACGGAGGCGATCGGCATAGCCGCGATACTCTTCGATAATCGCTTCGGCATCAAGTGGTTCTAAATTATATAACTTTTGTAAAACAATGTTTTTCTGTTCGATCGCCCAACGCAGCTTTTTCGCTAGGCGCTTTTCGTCCATCAAGTCAATCATCCTGATGCCGACGCGCTCGGATTTGTCGGCATAGGTCGGCCCAATACCACGTCCTGTTGTGCCAATTTTGTGTTCAGCCCGCTGATCCTCTGAGGCGCGATCCAATACACGGTGGTACGGCATGGTCACATGGGAAGTTTCGGCAATAAATAGGTTTCCAGTTGATATACCCAACTCTTTGAGTCGATCCACTTCTTCAAGAAGTACCTTCGGATCGATCACAGTGCCACTGGCAATGATGCATTCCGTTTTGGGATACAGGATTCCTGAAGGAATTAGGTGTAGCTTAAAGGTGCGATCGCCGACGACGACCGTGTGCCCTGCATTATTGCCGCCTTGATAGCGAACAACGACATCTGCGGAGTGGCTCAGCAAATCTGTGATTTTGCCTTTACCTTCATCACCCCACTGTGCCCCAATAACAATTACATTAGCCAAGAGTCTTGCTGCTCAATAAAATGTCACAATTGTCAATCATCTCAAAAGATTGCATTAATTGTCAATCACTTCCTCAAAAAATCAGCAATTCTCGTTATGAAACCGATTTTGGTGTTTCCAGCGCCGTCGGCGCTGGAAACACCAAAATCACTTTCCCAATAAAGTCAGTGCTTTGCACCACATTTATTTGGGTTTAAACCTTGAGTAATTCGATCGCGGACTCTGCGGCGGCAATACCTGAATTGTATGCCGCTTCGATGTTTTTGCCAGCACACCAGTCACCCGCACATACAAGCGCCAAAGGAACTGCTGTAGATAGGCAAGAAACCCCCAAAGACTCCTCAGCTAGAGCATAACGCCAGCGATGCACTTGCCACCACTCAGGATAAGCTAGCCATTTTGCCAATAATTTCCCCAATTGATTGAGCAAAGGTTTACCCGCAATTTCAAGATCTGGCTCCTCCATAGATTGTTTAGCAAATTCGGCAGTACTTTGCAGAACAAAGACAGGCTGTAAGGCCGTATCTAAATGTTTGCTGCTGTCATAACTAATCCAATCAAGAATAGGATCATCAATACATCTGATGGCTTGCCATTCTATTGGGACTGAATTGCTGGCATTGTAACCAGCCATAATCGTCACACTGGGAGCAAATTTGACCGATTGGACAGCTTGCAAAAAACTAGGTGCTAGGGTCAGCACTTCTTCAAATAAAGGTAAAAATTGAGGGGCGGGAATGGTTGAAACAATCGCTGAAGTTTCGAGAGTTTCTTGGCGATCGGTAACTAGCTGCCATTTGGTATCGTTGTGGCTAACGCTAACAATACGGGTATTGTTAGCGATCGGAATTTCCATCGCAAGGGATTTGGCGATCGCGGTCATTCCACTTGGGCAGCAATAGCGTGGATGTCTCGCCTCAGCATCAGGAGGACGCAAGCCCGATGCCGATAGTTGATAGACATTGCGCGTCCACTCTTGAACGATGCCTTTTTCTTGAAGTTTGCGAACAAATCTCCCGAAACTGTCACTTTTCACAGATATGAGTTGTGCACCATGATCGACCCAAGTACCTTGCAAACGTCGAGTTGCCATTCGCCCACCCACGCCTGATGATTTTTCAACAATGGTGACATCTAGCCCTGCTTGCTTTAGTTGTTGAGCGCAGGTCAATCCTGCCATCCCTGCGCCGATCACGATTACATCTTTCATACAGTTTCAGTTCATGCCTCTTGAAGAGCTTAGCTCATCTTTAATTAATCGCAACCATCAAAATAGTTTTTCACCTCTGTAATACCAAAGCAAAAAAATGGCGTAGCCATTTTTTGCTTTCAAACCCCTTTCATGGTTTGGTTTTTAATTCACAGAAGTTTAGCCACACTTCTGTGAATTGGTATAACATGATCGCAATGAAAAACCGCTTTATTAGCAATTCTCATTATGAAACCGATTTTGTTGTTTCCAGCGCTGAAGTCGCTGGAAACACCAAAATCTATTTTTTGAAAGCCCGCCGTTGGCGTGCTTTCAAA
>JBJTVM010000530.1:0-2534 GCA_046081205.1 Pseudanabaena sp.
AATTCTTGCAATCTAGCATCACTTACAAGGATTGGTATTATAGCGCTTCACACTTGAGCTTTTATCGCACAACACAAAATGGCATAGCCATTTTGTGTTGTGCGATAAAAGCTCAAGTGTGAAGCGCTATAATACCAATCCTTGTAAGTGATGCTAGATTGCAAGAATTAGAGATCTAACTCAACAAGGTTTTGGGATTACCAAAATGGCATTGCCATTTTGGTAATTAGTATAGTGAGGTGAATGGATGCTCTGGAAACCAGCCGAAAACGATCAGTTGAACTTAGAGTGGAATTGGCTACAAAGTGTTGCTATGTTTATGGTTATTAGCAATGTTTTTATGCCAGCTTTTGCTGCACTACTGGCTTTGAGGGTTCTGTTTCGCTATGGATGGAGAGCGATCGCCTCCCCAGTAAATCAAGCTTATTTTGGGTTGTCGTTATGGATGATTTTCACTACCATCATTGCTTTTAATCCTCCCACTGCTGCGGGTGGATTAGCTAATTTCTTACCGTACTTTTTCCTAGCTGCCATAGCTAGCTATATTATTCGTATTCCTACCCAATTTATTCATCTTTTATGGTTACTTGTACTGAGTTCCTTAATGGTGAGTGGATTTGGCGTTTTACAAGCTGTTATTGATCGCCCTGATTGGATATTACCTAAAGTGATTTTTGATAGCTACCCAATTACGATGAGCTTTGTTTCTGGTCGCCTTCAGTCATTCTTTGGGCATTTCAATGAAATGGCTGCTTATTTTTTGATGATTTTACCGATCGCTTTACATTTTGCAGTTGGCAAAGTTAAAAGTATCTCCAAATCTCAACAAGCGATCGCTGCTATAGCTTTAGCCCTAGGAACTTGCGTACTTATTCTGGCTGGTTCACGGAATGCTTGGGGACTGATCATACTTGGTGCTGTAATGTTGGCGATCTATTACCGTCAATGGCAACTAGTAGCGGGATTGGGAATTATCTCGCTACTAGTTGCATGGGGTGTATTTGGGCATAAATTTGGTTTGGGGGGCGAAGTGGTGAGATCGCTATTACCAGAAGGATTTGTCAATCGCTTAGCTAGTACATTTGATCCAAAGTTAGATCATTTCTCTTCTACCGCCGATCGCTTAAATGCATGGCAATTTGCGCTCTCTCTGATCTCTCAGCATCCAATTCAGGGTTGGGGTTTACGCAATTTCCCACTAGTAGCACAATCTATGGGCTACAACTTGCGAGGATTACCCCATGAGCATAATTTGTTTTTAGCGATCGCGGTTGGCTCTGGAATTCCTGCATTGCTAGGATTTGTCAGTATTATTGGCTGGACAATCTACACATCATTGACATCAGTACTCATCAAAGACTCGGAGGGAATGATTGTCGTAGCTACGATTGGGGTAATGCTTTTTTTACTATCAGGCTGGTTAGATTTAGTACTCTATGAACCACGTTTGAGTATGTTGTTATGGCTTTTACTAGGTGGAATGTATGGTTTAACTAGACATAACAATTAAAGGCAGCGCAAAGCGCCGCCTTTGCTTATAACCTAACCTAATGCAGGCATAACTCTGGGTAGCTCAAGAAAATAAAAGGCGGCGCTTTGCGCCGTCTTTTATTACAACCTAGCCTAATGCAGGCAAAACTCTGGGTAGCTCAAGGCGTTGCTGAGTGGTAGGACGACGGGTAGTCCTACCTGAAAGGCGGAAACTGAGGCTTTGCAACTCAATATGCAATTGGCGATTTTCCTTTTGCAGCGCTTCGATCTTTTGTTTGATAGGAACAATCCGCTCTGCAAACTTAGCCCGATAAATATTTGGCAACTCCTGTACAACTTGCTCCAGCATCCGATTGCGATCGCTCATTTCTTGGATCGTGTGACGCAATTCTAAGGCTTCGCGATCGCGATCTTGGACTAGTGCTTGTGACAGGGCTAATTGATTTTCGACTAGCGCTAGTTTTTCTGCCAAGCAACGCATTTCTTCTGAATGCTGCTCATGCACCTCAGCATTGGGTAAAAAAGCAGTATTTCCCTTGACCAAACGAAAAAGCTCTTCAGAAAGCTGCTGTACTAGCAGATCCTTTTGTTCTAAATCAACCTTAAGTAAATTGATTTCCTGCTGAAGATTGGCTGTCATGTTTTCGGAGGGATTCGCGATGGCATTTACTGTGGCATTCATAGGTGCAAATCATTAAGGGAATTTAGGCTAAGATATATATCACACAAGTACTCAATTGGCAATTTACATTTTTTGATTTCAGCAATTCCAAATTCAAACTTGTAACAGGCGATACATAACAGCAGTAATGAAATTAACACGAATCTGAAAACACGGGATCGACACCAAGTATAAAGTCGATTAAATGTTGCCAACTCTCAAAAACACAAAATCCGCATATACAGCCTGTTGAAGCTTTAAGTAGTACAGAAGAAATTTTGAAAGCGGCGCTTCGCGCCGCTTTCAAAACTTCTTCTGAGTGTTAATTTAGCGCAAAGCGCTGTAAGTTCATTCAAACACGTTAAAATCGAACTCAAATATT
>JBJTVM010000531.1:0-1170 GCA_046081205.1 Pseudanabaena sp.
GATTAAGCGGCTAGCTAGAAAGACGATTTGCTTCTCTAAATCGATTGTGATGCATGATATTGTCATTGGTCTGTTTATCAATAGATATGAGTTTTGTTCTCAATCCTCCTCTATCTCTCAACAAATGTGACACACTACCCATGTTTTATTACTGCTTGCACTGCCTCTAATCCATTGTTAGCGATCGCATCAAGATGATAACCAAGTCTTGCAAACATCAATGTAGCAATCCTTTGATTAACAAGATTGTCATCTACTATCAGAATTCGCAAGGGATGTTTTTCGGCCATTTTTTCATCAATCTCAAATTCTCTTACAACCCCAGTTTGAGGTTGGTTGATAGTCTTGTGAATTGATAGATTGACGGTAAAGTAGAAGGTTGCTCCTTGAGATGAACTCTGAGATTGTAACTCCCAATCTTGGGGTGGGCTGCCACCAACTTGACCGAGGCTCTCTACCCAAATAGTGCCACCCATCAGTTCTGTGAGGCGTTTGCTGATAGCCAAGCCCAGTCCAGTACCACCATAGTTTCGACTTATCGAAGCGTCAGCTTGAGTGAAGGGTTGAAATAGTTTGTGAAAGCGATCGCTTTGAATGCCAATACCTGTATCGGCGATCTCAAAACTTAGCTCGTAATCTTCCCGATCTCTTCCCATCTCTTGTTGCTCGGTCTCTCTGAAAGAGGGACTAGGGGTAATGGCTTTCCCTCTAACTGAGATCCTAACCTGACCATTTTGGGTGAATTTAACCGCATTTCCCACTAGATTAAGGAGAATTTGACGTAAACGAGCGCGATCGCCAATTACATATTGGGGAATATCAGAGGCGATCGCATATTGGATATCGACTTGTCTGGCGATCGCTTGGTTTTCTAATAATTTGCCAACACCTCTGATAAGTTCTCCTAGGACAAAATCTTTAGATTCTATTTCTAACATTCCTGATTCAATCTTTGAGAAGTCTAGAATGTCATTGATAATTGTCAAGAGAGCTTCGCCGCTATCTTTGATTGTTTTGACAAATTCCTGTTGATCGGCTGTCAGTTTAGTCATTCCTAGAAGTTGCATCATGCCAATCACCCCATTCATGGGTGTACGAATTTCATGGCTCATGCTTGCTAAAAATGCACTCTTGGCTTTATTAGCTTCCTCTGCGGCGGCTTTAGCTTCA
>JBJTVM010000532.1:0-5126 GCA_046081205.1 Pseudanabaena sp.
GGTGTTCATTGTTTGAACGATAACCCCAAAAGGGAGGAAGGAGACAGCTCTTTCAAAACAAAAGAGGGAAATGGGTTTGTTTCCCCACCGAGGAAGGGAAAACAAACCTGTACTCTACTAGCCTGATAGAGGCTATATGCAAGGTAGCTTGACAAGTTAAATCTGGGAAGCCTGATGAATTTAGACTTAATTATTTCTAACATACTCAATCCGCCAATCCTCTTCTTCTTTTTAGGCATGATGGCGGTATTGATTAAATCAGATTTAGAAATTCCACCACCGATCCCGAAATTGTTTTCGTTGTATTTGCTATTGGCGATCGGGTTTAAGGGTGGAGTGGAACTAGTAAAAAGTGGGATCAATCAAGAAGTAATTTTGACGATGGTTGCTGCGATCCTGATGGCTTGTATTGTACCTGTCTATTCATTTTTTATTCTTAAGATCAAGCTTGATGCTTACAATGCCGCAGCGATCGCTGCGACCTATGGCTCGATCAGTGCGGTTACCTTTATTACAGCAAGTTCATTTTTGGGGCAGTTGAGTATCTCCTTTGATGGCTATATGGTAGCGGCTTTGGCATTGATGGAGTCTCCAGCGATTATTGTTGGACTCATCTTGGTTAGTCTATTTACAGCAGCAGAAAATTCTGAAAAAGGAGAAAGCCGAGAATTTGCTTGGGGTGAAGTACTCCGTGAAGCTTTTCTAAATAGCTCTGTATTTCTGCTCGTTGGTAGTTTGATCATTGGCTGCTTGACTGGCGAAAGAGGTTGGCATGTGTTGTCACCTTTTACCCAAGATATGTTTTATGGCGTGTTGACGTTTTTCTTGATGGATATGGGCTTAGTTGCCGCCAAACGGATTAAGGATTTGCAAAAAACAGGTGTTTTCTTAATTGCCTTTGCGATTTTGATGCCGATTTTGAATTCGGGTGTAGGGATTGCGATCGCTAAATTAATTTCGATGTCACAGGGCGATGCGCTGCTATTTGCAGTCCTCTGTGCTAGTGCTTCGTATATTGCTGTGCCAGCCGCCATGCGCTTGACTGTCCCCGAAGCCAACCCTAGCCTCTATGTGTCAACAGCTTTGGCCGTCACATTTCCCTTCAATATTATTGTCGGGATTCCTCTGTATTTGTATGTGATTAATATGTTTTGGGTAACAACTTAGGCGCTATCGGCGGCGCGAAGCGTCATCATGCGTTTGGGTTTAGACAAAAAATTTGGTAGAAACTGAGTAGAAATAAAATCATGCAAGCTGTTAAAAGAATCGAAATTGTCTCTGATTCTGTTGAGTCTCACAAAATCATCACTGTTCTAGAAAAAGTTGGAGTTTTGAATTACACCGTAATTCGCAATGTCGTTGGCAAAGGAGTCAGCGGGACTAATTCGGGTGATCTTGATATGAGTATGTTGGAAAATGATTATGTGATTGCGTTCTTTTTGGAAGATAAAACCAAGGCTTTGGTGGAAAAGCTGAAGCCTGTCACCAAAAAGTTTGGTGGAGTTTGTTATATATCTGATGCCATGGCAATTAATGCCACAAGTGCAGACTAATACCAAAGCACAAAATGGCGTAGCCATTTTGTGCTTTCAAAACCCTTACAGGGTTTAGTTGGTATAAGCTAACTTGAGCAAGGGGCTTAAGCCCCTTGCTCAAGTTAGCTTAACGTCGTGAAAATCGACGTTTGATTTGATCAGTGAGAGCTTTGATTTCAGGAACTCGCATTTGTAAAGCGATCACCCCAAAAATAGTAAAACCGATACCACTAGCGATCGCTAAACCCCCTAATTTTGCCCCAAATTTCAAGAAAGGACTGAGGCTGTCAAAGCTCTGGCTGATTAAATGATAAGTCCCCCAACTCGCCCCGCCAGCGATCGCACTGGCGATGATTAAGCCTAAAATCGTCATGCTCCAGCTTTTTAGTGGCATTCCATTCAGGCGGCGATCAAGGAAATAGATCATCGCTACCATCGAGATCACATTCACCGCAACCGTCGCCAAGACAATCCCCGCTGCGCCGAACCTCTCAACTAGCAAATAATCAAATAGGCCATTAAAGAAAATATTGACAACGCTAATTTTAAAAGGGGTGTCGCCATCACCGAGAGCATAAAATACGCGCACCAATACATCGCGACCTAAATACACAAACATCCCTACCGCATAAGCCATTAAGACCACCGCAGTTAATTGCGAAGCTTCCACATCGAAGGCATAGCGCTCGTAAACTACCTGCGAGATGGGCAAAGCCAGCGCTACCATCACTGCACTAATCGGCAACATTGTCAGCGCCGTAAGCATCAAACCCTGACGAATACGTTGTTTCAGTTCATCCCAGTTCTCGGGATCGGTGAGCTTCGATAGGACAGGAAACAAGGGAACTAAAATCACATTCGACAAGATTCCTAGAGGAGTTTGTACTAGCAAGCCTGCGTAGCCCATCGCTGACACAGCCGCCGCCGCATTGGGGATAAATGAAGCAAAGAATAAATCTGTCCAGACATTGATTTGCAGCATTCCCGATGAAAAGGTGGCAGGAAGCATGATTTTCATCACTTCTTTGACTTCAGGGCGCTGAAAGTCAAACCTGAGCTTAAAGCCACCCATGCCAGCTTTCATCTGCACAGGCAATTGCACTAGCCATTGTAAAACGGCTCCAGCAAGGGTTGACCATGCTAGTACTGCACCACCCAACATCGCATTTTCAGGTAACAACATTTTGCTACCCATTGCCCAAAATAAGCCGCCGATACCAATTAACACGGTCAAACTGGAAAATATGGGGCTGACGGAAGGCAACCAATAAGCATCCGCCGCATTTAATGCTCCAAAGCCAATTCCCACTAGCCCTGCTAAGACTGCCATCGGAGCCATGATCTGAAACTGCTGGATTGCAATATCTTTGGTGATCTTCAGATTTTGAATAGTTTCGACGGAAATTCCTTTAGCCAATAAATCCGCTTCTGGCACAAATAACCCTGGAGCAACCAGATGCATCAATGGCTCAGCAAAAATCACCAATGCAATGCTCACCAGCAATAAAATCCCTGTAACGATTGTGGTGATGCTATCGATGATGGCGGCGACTTCGCGGCGATCGCGTTTGGCTAGCACACTGACGATCGCACTATGAAATGGGCCATTAATCCCCCCCAGTAAAATCAGCAAGAAACCAGGAATCACGTAGGCAAAGTTATATGCCCCATAGGCTGTGCCATTACCAAAAGCGGCGGCGATCGCCACTTGTCGCAGTAATCCAAATATTTTGCTCACTAACGTGGCGATCGCCACAATCGTCGCGATATTCAATAACGAACGCTTCGTAGATTGAGTGGATTGTGGTTCCTGCGATTTCGTAATCTTATCGGTTTCTTCGTTGCGAGACAAAATTGGTGATGTTCCTTACAATTTAGATTCTGAGAAATGTAGCATCAAATCATGATGCATACTAAAAAACTCCGAACGTTGTACATAAAGCACTAGCGATCGGAGCCTTTAAAATATTTATGAAAAGAAGCGATTAGTAGAGAGCTTCTTCTTGGTGGGTCAAGATTTCACAATCAGACTGAGCATAGGTTACGCAAAGAAGAGCGTAGCCAGCTTCGATTTGTTCGTCATCCAAGAAGGACTGATCGCCTTGGTCGATATCACCCTTAACGATTTTGCCAGCGCAGGAAGAGCAAGCACCAGCGCGACAGGAGTAAGGAAGATCGATGCCTTGAGCTTCAGCAACGTCAAGAATGTACTCATCAGAAGGAACGTCGATAGTTTTATCAAGTCCTTCAGCTTCGTTAATCAGTCTTACTTTGTAGGTAGCCATGTATGTAATAAACCTCTTAAAGATTGCAGCCAAAAAAATAAACGAGGACTTGAATTTGCAACCTAATTAAAGGCACTCAGCCAAGTTACGTTTACTTCAATTACCCACAAGGGTATCAACACGCATCATATCGCTCTTGGCATCCAAGCGAACAACTAGCTTTTTATTTCTATCATTGGTTATAGGTGATAGTTATCGATCGCTTTCAAGCTCATCCGATCATCTCAAATCCTTTCTAGAAATAGATTCTAACTGTTTTATACAAGTATTAAAATGATGAGTTTTCGTTTGTATTTTAATTTATTCAATAAGTTTTATTAATATTATCCGCAGACATAATCACAGACTAGTTTTTGATATGAAAATTCAATCAATGAGTACTCCGCACTATCGCTTCAAAATCATCACAAAGTTTACTAACAAGATCCTCAGTCTCCTTGAAGAAGTAATCTCCGACAGTCTTTCTATTTAAAATTTTGTACTTGGTATAGATTTTGGCAAATTCTTCATAAATCTCTTCTTCTGGGACATGAGAATTGATTTTGACGACTAATCGTTTGCCTTCTTCACAATTTTGCACATAAGCGAAGAATTCAGTGATTTTGGCGGCAAATTCTTGGATACGATCGCCTTTTAATTTTTCTTGATCATTACGAGATTCGAGAATCGCCAGAATATCAAATTGATGAACTGTATAGGGAGATTTACCCTCAGCTATTTTGGGCGGCTTGGGTGGCTTGGTTTCTTTGGGCTGGGTTTGGACTTCGATGATGCCAATTTGATTGTCAAAATAGACTTCGATCGCATCTTTAACGTCATCGGTGCGATGTAATTGGTTATAGATTTTGTTGAATAGGCGCAGGAAATTTAAAAAATTAGGTTCGCTGTATTTTTCTTCTAGAGCAATCACATATTCAATGCGATTGAGGATTGTGAAATATTGGGCAGTTTTGGCTTTGGTATCAGCGGTAGGTTTGGGATTAGCCTCGATATATTTGGCGATACTACTTTCTAAATCTAGGTAGTTTTCGGGATCATTTTGTTTGGAGGCATCGTTAGCGATCGCCCCAAATATATTAAAAAACCGCTCGTACACCTCAGATTTTTTCAGCATCGGGAAGAGCAGTTCTAATATGCGTTTATCACTGAACGGATCGAAGTCGCTCACGACAACATCGGAAAAATGCTCGAAGGCTTCTTTGATATTTTGGACGTTGACATTGTTGTAGGAGAAATCAACGATTTTGCAGTCATGTTTATGTTTGGCGGTGCGATTGACTCTAGAAATTGCTTGAATAGCGCTAAT
>JBJTVM010000533.1:0-3894 GCA_046081205.1 Pseudanabaena sp.
CCATAAAACAATTATACTAAACTTTGGGAGAAGAATCAAAGGATTTCAAAAGTTCTGCATTGATAACTTGATTATTCGAGATTTTAAAGAAGGAGTCTTTTAATTCTGCAAACTTTGGCTCGATCACCCCAAACGTTACAATTATTAGCTTGTTATTGAGACGCTGCAATTTACTATTAGCTTGAAATTTAATTTTCTGGTTGTTAACCGTCACTGTTGATGTCCAAGCAATCACTATGTTTCCCGTTGACTCAACTACAGGAGATAACATCTCAAAATCAGTCTGATTGCCATACATTTCTTTAATAATTACCGCAAAAACATCGCTCAAACGATTTTCAGGAATTTCGCTAGGAGGCACAAAAATATTGGAGGAAATAGTAGCTCGTCCTGCCTGTTCATTCCAAGTCAACAGTAATTCACCTGTTTGGCTTTTATCAATTAACTTCCATCCCTTTGGTACATCCATCTCCAAAATTCCTGAACGATGCTTGTAAGGTTCAAATTCTTTTATTTCTAGTTCAGGCAAATTGATAGGAGTGACTGTCGGTTTAGGACTCGCTGTGGGGATACTAGTTGGTGAAGGAGTTGTCGTTGCGGTATTTGTCGGCGTAGGCGGAGGGGAAACTTTGGTAGTATCGTTCGCAGGCATCGAAAAGTTATTACCAGTCCCAGAGTTGCTACAGGCTGCAAATAATCCTGTGGCGATCGTTGATAGTAATAAAATCGATAACCTAATTGATATTTTTCGCAGAAAGAACATAATTTTGCGCCATAAAGCAAACCCAGATAGTTTATAGCAGTAATAGTTGTCGCCTTACAAGCTAAATCAAGATAAGATGTGGCGCAAAGCGCCACATCTTATCTTCTTAACCAAACTGTAATGCTTGCCCACGCATATCAGGATTGACTTTGCCATTGGCATACACAACTTGTCCCCCAACAATTGTGGTCACAGCCCAGCCTGTGAGTTCCCAACCTGCAAAGGAACTCCAACCGCATTTTGTCAACAAATCTTCATTTCGCACAGGCTTATAATTATCAAGATCAACTAAAACCAAGTCCGCATCCCAACCAATCCGAATTTCTCCTTTATTGGCAATTTTGTAAGCCTTAGCAACATTCGCACTCATCCATTGGCTTACCTGATGCACGGAGCAACGCCCCTGAGCCGCTTGCGTTAGCATCAGCGGTAAAGATGTTTCTACCCCCGGCATTCCCGATGGTACGTTGGCTGGTTCTAATAAGACGGTTTCCTTTGAGGATTTCTCAGGTTGAGGAGACAGCAAGTCTTCGCTAGCCGCAAACCCTTTCTCGGCTAAGGTATGGGGCGCATGGTCAGTAGCAATAAAGTCAATCACGCCATCGAGTAAAGCTTGCCAGAGAACTTCTTGATCGTGAGGCGATCGCAAAGGTGGGTTCATCTGGGCAAGGGAACCAATCTTTGCATAGGCTCCGATATTCATAAACAAATGCTGCGGAGTCACTTCGGCAGTTACCCATTCAGGCTTATCTTGCCGCAAAAATTCTGCTTCTTCAGCAGTGGACATATGCAAAATATGTAGTCGTCTTTGATATTTCTTAGAAAGCTTAACTGCGAGTTGGGTAGCATTGAGCGCCGCTTGATTGTCTTGAATTAGGGAATGCTTGGCAGGGTCGTGATTATCGGCAAATTCCTTCCGACGTTGAGCTATCCTTGCTTGATCTTCCGCATGAACGGCAATTAGGCGATCGCCCTGCGAAAAAATCCGATCTAGTATTTCCTCTTGATCGACTAGCAAAGCCCCATGCATCGATCCCATAAAGATCTTGATGCCACAGGTTGGATTTGCTGTTAATAAATCAGGCAAAATTTCACCCGTCGCCCCAATAAAAAAGCCGTAATTAACCACACATTTACTAGCCGCCCGACTGAGCTTGTCATCTAATGCAGCTTGGGTAATCGTAAGTGGGCGCGTATTTGGCATTTCTAAAAAGCTCGTCACCCCACCCTTGGCACAAGCATGACTCGCCGATCGCAGATCCTCTTTATGCTCTAGTCCTGGTTCTCGAAAATGCACCTGCGGATCAATTACTCCTGCGAGCAAAGTCAATCCTTGAGCTTCGATAATTTCTAAGGGCTTGTCATCAGGGCTTAGCTCTGCGGGATCTAGTTGGGAATCGATCGCGGCAATTTTGCCATGCTGGATATAAACATCACCCAGTAACGTTTGGCGATCGGGCAGAATAATCGTACTTTGTCTAATTAATATGCTCAAAATGAAATCTCTATATAAATCAAAAATATTTACTGAACTATCTCAAGCGTTGGAAGCATTACCTCTTTCATGAGCTCTTTGCAAAGGTTTGTTTTTGGCTTTTTTTTCAACTTCTTCCCAATCTGCGTTTTCTAGCACAGCATCCAATACATCGGATAGATTGCAGCGCTGCTCATAGGCAATGCGTCTTAAAATATCGTGATGTTCTGGCAAAACATAGACAGGTTTTCTCTGTGTTTGCGCCATTTTTAACTTAGCAATAAATTAGTAATCTTCATCGTATCATTGCTAAGTATATAATTTAATAATTGGCTAATTAGCTTGTCCTCGCATATGCAACTAAATCAACTTAGTTAAGTCATCGATTTCAAAATATTGATGAAACTTGGTTGTTACCTGTAAAACCGACGATCGCCCGCCATCTGCTTGCCTTTTCTTTCTGACAAATCCCTGCTCAACTAATTCCTGCACATGTTGATAGGCTCCCGCACCACGTAACTCGATTAGCTCCGACTGGACAATATTTTTTTTCAAGGCGATCGCCGCCAAAGTCCGTAAAGCTCCACGACCCAGATCCACAGGAATGAGCTTATGTACCAAATCCTCAAACTCCGATCGCAGTCTGAGCGAAAAACCTATATCGGTTTCCACAATTTCTAAAGCACTATCACGATGGGCATATTCTGAAATTAAATCAATTAGCCCCATTTCCGCATCTTCAATTTCGCAACCCAGAGCTTCGGCGATCGCCGCTAAGTTCATCGGTTGCCCCTTTAGATACAAAACCGCTTCTACTTTTTGCTTGAGATTATTGGCGGTCAGCAGTTCTGTCTGCTCAAATCCCTCCATAGACAAAGACAGTGGCTCAGCCTCAAAGTTTTCTTCAAGCTCAAAAAACTCTTCAGGCTCTAGTTTGTCTGCATCTACGGGGTTTACAGGATCTACAGGATCAATAGGTTGTTCAAAAGGCAATACGTTCGTCATGCTAAGATTTTAACCGAGTATAGGCGGTGCATAGTGCCACTTTTACGCTCTTTTTATACTCTTAAACAAAAAAATTCACAAGCTGAGAAATCATATGCCAAGCAGCATGATGTACTACGAAGACACTTATGTGGTGCTGCCTCCAGATATGCAAGAGCGGTTTGTTAATCAGCCAGAATTAGAACAAATTTTGCATGATCTGCTTGTTGAGATCGAGCATCAAGATCTTCCCACCGATTTACAAAACCTCACCACAATTAACGAGCAAGTCCAACGCTTGATTAAAACTGCTTGCGATCTTGATTGTGGCGATCGCGGTATATGGCAATGGTATGTCGTCCGCCTCGATAAATAAACGTGAGTTCGATATAGCCATTTACGCCGCGCGAAGCGCGGCGTAAATGGCGCAAGATGGTAAAAATCGCAGAGCGATTTTTACCATCTTGCGCTTTCGTCGAATTGACGTTAAATAAGTAATAATCGTGAGGGTTATAGCCTTTATCAGGCTAGTGAAGTACAGGTTTGTTTCCCTGCCTTCGGCAGGGAAACAAACCTATGTACCTCGATTGCTTGAAAAACGCTATATATGGCTTAATGTCAGCATTTGATAAGCTACAGCCACCTGTATCAGGACAAATCAAAACCCAAATAA
>JBJTVM010000534.1:0-22383 GCA_046081205.1 Pseudanabaena sp.
GCCATTTTGTGCTTTGGGCTTAATTCCTAGATGAGGCTTTAATTGACCCTAATTTCCTCACTTTTGTCCAGCTAAACTCATGCAAAAGCACATAGGAGCAAGGAATTAGGAATAGAGTGAGGACTGTCGCAAGGGCTAGCCCAGAGAAAATCACAATCCCTAAAGGTTGCAAGAACTCGCCGCCATCGCCGCCACCTAGGGCTAGCGGAAATGCGCCAACTACCGTCGTAATCGTAGTCATCAAAATTGGGCGGAGACGGGTAGGTGCTGCTTGCAACATGGCTTGAACTCGACTACATTTCTGCTCCTCACGGATTTGGTTCGCCAACTCTACCAGGACGATCGCATTATTAACAACGATCCCAATTAGCAGAATTACGCCAATTACAACCATCACATTGATCGAGCTATTGGTCATATATAAACCCACAACGCCGCCAGCCAGAGCAAGGGGAATCGTCAGCATGATCACCAAAGGATCAAGCAATGAATTGTACTGCACTGCCATTACTACAAATACAAGGAAGGAGGCAAGTAAACCTAATGTTCCAAAGGCTTTAGAAAGGTTGTCATTAGCAGATTTCGCAGAACTCGGTAATATAGTGACACCTTCGGGCAGGGCAACTTCGGCGATCGCCTGTTGGGTTTGTTTGAGCGCATCACTCAAACTTGCGCCGCGCTCCACGCTACCGAGGATTAGATAAACCTGACGCTGATTAATTCGTTGAATTTCCCCTGGGGCGCGACCTTCTCTCAAAGTCGCTACATCAGCGAGGCGGACTGGGCGATTATTGCTGACAAATAGAGGGACTTGCTGCAATTGCGAAGAGTTTTTGCGTAACTCAGGATCGAGCTGTACCCGCACATCGACAAGGCGATCGCCACGTTGTAACTGCGTAGGGACAGAACCCGTAATCGCAGTTTGAAGAGTAGAGCCGATCGCTTGGGTGGATAGTCCTAGCGCTTGCAGACGTTCCCAATCAGGAATGATCTGGACTTCAGGCTGACGGGCATCGGTATCGGGACGGAAGGTTGCGCCTTTGACTGACTTCTCCAAAGCACTAAGGACTTCTAAACCTGCTTGTGTCAACACATCTGGATTACTAGCTTGCAAAACGACATCAATATCGGTTCTGGGTACAGGGGAATTGTTAACGATAATCCCGCGTACTTGCCCAGGATTAACCCGCACTCTGATTCCTGCTAAATTAAGCTTGGCAATTTCCCGATTCACGCGACTCACAAATCCTGTCAGGTCAGCTTGTGGCTTGAGTGTAACTGTACTACCACTCCGCAAAGGATTAGCAGTAACATTATTGCCAAAGGAACCGCCGCCAATAGTGGCGAATGAGTAGGCGGTTTCAGGTTGCTTGAGCAAAATCTGATCGACTAACTCCATCACTTTAATGTTTTGAGCAAGGGTCGTACCTGCGGGAAATTGAACATTGACACTAACATCACCCGTTTTGACTTGGGGAATGATTTCTTGAGGAAGTTGTCGCGCCATTAGAAATCCACTGCCTCCAAGGATGGCAAACAGAGCAATTACAACCACAAGCCGATAATGGACAATCCTTGCTAAAAATCCTGCATATCCTAGAGTTGCCGCCGCAAAACGGCTCTCAAATCCGCGCATAAACCAAGATTCATTTAAACGACTCGACCAAGGGATGGCTAACAGTCGTGAAGCTAACATTGGTACGACAGTTACCGCGATCGCGATCGAAGCAGCTACGGCAAAGCTAATAGTCAGAATTAGTTGATTGAATAGCAGCGATAGAAATCCACCTAATAATAAAAAAGGGAAAATTACGACAAGGTTGGTACTAGTAGAAGCAATTAGCGCTGATTCAATTTCGGCACTGCTAGCCTGTGATTGGTCAATAATGTCTTTAAAGCCAACTTCCCCACCATTGCGCTTACGGATTTTGGCAATACCAATGGTAATATTCTCTAACATCACAATCGAGTTATCCACCACAATCCCGACACCGAGAGCTAGCCCACCTAAACTAAACAGGTTCATAGAGAACCCAAAAATGCCCATACAGATGACTGCGGCAAGGGTAGCGAGGGGAATCGCAAGGGAAATAATTAATGTCTGACGTAACGATCCTAGAAATAAAAAAACTGCGATCGCTGCTAAGCCTGCTCCAATAATCCCCGACCAAGCCACGTTGGCAACCGAAGCCCTGATTAGTCTTGACTCGTCAATGGTGGCTGTAAGCTCAGCATCGCTGGGAATCAAGCCATTTTCCTGAAGTGTGGCAATCTTTTCCTTGACCTGATCGACGACCTCAATCGTATTCGCATCAGGCTGCTTAGTTACTAGCAGCCGCACTGCTGACTGTCCATTCAAAGTCGTGAAAACCCTCTGTTCTTCAGTACTATCGACAATTTCCGCAAAGTCTCGCAAATAGACTTGTCTAAGCGGAGTTGTAGCTGATGGATTGCCCACCACAAAAGATAAATTTTCTAGTTCTTTAGCATTTTTAAATTTGCCGATCGCCCGAGTCAGTGGCTCCACCGTACCATTCCGTAACCGCCCACCCGAAACATCAATATTGCGATCGCCCAATGCGTTCAAAACCTCATTAATGCCTACGCCTGCTGATTGTAATCGTGGCAGATCGAGATTGACCTGTACTTCTTCTCTGACACCACCAACGACATCAACACCTGCAACCCCAGGGACGATCGCCAGTTCACGTCCCAACTCTTCATCCGCAAATAGTCGCAATTCTGGCAATGACAGAGAAGGAGATGTGAGCGCAAACTCATAGATAGGGAATTGAGATGGATCAAATTTAAAAATTCTTTCATTTTCAACGACATCAGGTAAACGGCTCCGCCCACGATTAAAGCTAGCCACTGCGTCATTCAGAGCCTGATCAACATCACTTCCCGCCTCAAAGAACAAATCAACTCGCACCTGCCCTTCGCGAGTACGCGAAAAAAGCTGATTCACCCCTTCCGTAAGTGCTAGCGATTCTTCTAGAGGTTTGGTGACTTCGGTAATCGCTACCTCTGGAGATACGCCTGGAACATCAATCTGTACTCCAATACGAGGATAAACAATTGAAGGAAGTAAGTCTACTTGTAATCGCGTTACATAAAATGCGCCCATCACAAAAATAGCGATCGTCAGCATCAGCGTACCAATGTGGCGGCGAATGGCTGTGGCGCTGATGCTAAATCCTATCGGCTTGAGACTGGGAGAGTTTTGGTTGCTCATAGTTACCTCTTAAAAATAATTTAGAAAAGTAATGATGGAAGACGCTCTGCGTCTTTCATCATTATTTAGAAGATTCCGATAACACGCTGAGCTTGACAGCATCACCATCCTGTAACTTACCGCCACTCCTAACCACAATGCGATCGCCTTCTTGCAACCCAGAGAGAATCACAACTTTGCCATCTCGGCGATCGCCAAGAGTAACCTTCTGTGCTGCCACTTTTGGCTCTTTCGGATCACCCGTAATCACAAAAACTGAGCCAGTCTTCGGCTTTCCTTTTTCAGCGGAATTAGCATTAGATTTCGTATCTATTTTCGGCTTTGCTTGTTGATTGTTTTGGGTATTTGCTGGTGCTTGTGTCGGTCTTCCTGATGCTTCTAGAGCAGTTTCCGCTATCACAATTTGGCGGGCCTGACTACTTGAAAACTGCACCCTTGCTAGCTGACCACTCCCCAATTTATTACCGCGATTGGGAACGACAACTTCCACAGGAATCAATCTCGCTACGGGATCAGCTACTGGTGAAATTCGTCTCACTGTTCCCGTAAATTTTTGATTGGGGAATGTGTCAAACCGCACATCAACGGATTGATTTAAACGAACTTTGCTAATCTCTAATTCTGAAATCAGTACAATTACTTTAACTTGACTAAAATCACCTAATTTTATAACGTCGTTACCTGCAAATAGAAGATTTCCCGTTTCACTTACGCGCTCTAGCACAACACCACTGATCGGGGCAGTAATCGTAGTGTAAGATTGACGCTCTTGTTCTCTTAATCTGATGGCTTCTTGAGCTAACACCCTTTGTGAACTTGCTCCCACAGTTTGCTGTTGTAGGCTGACT
This sequence comes from Pseudanabaena sp., assembly GCA_046081205.1. Lineage (GTDB taxonomy): Bacteria > Cyanobacteriota > Cyanobacteriia > Pseudanabaenales > Pseudanabaenaceae > Pseudanabaena. The sequence goes on from JBJTVM010000534.1 coordinate 4,084, forward strand.
TGCTGCTCAGCTGATCGCAAAGATTGCTCCGCCGATCGCGCACGAGTGATTGCGGTCTCCGCAGTTTGAGAAGATACGGCTCCATCTTTGGCCAATTGGGTGAAGCGATTTGCGTCGGCTTGAGCTTGTTGATATTCCACTCTAGCTTGTTCTACTTGGGCACGGGCATTACCCACAGATGCACTTGCTTGAGAAACTTCTGCTTCTCTCGCTGCAACTTCTGCTTCAGCCTGTAGCACAGTTGCAGAAAGAACTGCATCATCCAATTGGGCGATTACTTGACCAACTTCCACGCGATCGCCAATATCCACATTCAGATCAAGCAAACGCCCCTCCAATCGGGATTTTACCGACACTTCTCTAATTGGTGCAGTTGTACCTGTATACTCTGTTTCAGCTTGGAGAGTATCAAATTTAGCGATCGCCACATCTACGGCTATAGCTGGTTTTTGAGTTTGAGCTTGAGAGGCTCCCTTGTCAGATTGGGAGGAGCAACTCACGGTCGCAACTGATAGGCTAGCGATCGCTACCAAGAGCCAAATAGATTTCATTGAAATAATACCGATATGAGGAGGAAAATTTGGCACTAAAGCTTTCTTTGCTATATTAAATCAGAATTTTGATTTGTGACCGCAGTGTTCTGACGATTTTAATACCAATTCACAAAAGTGTGGCAACACCTCTGTGAATTGAAAACCACACCCTGTAAAGATTTTGAAAGCACAAAATCGCTTAGCTACTTTGTGCTTTGTTACAAGAGAGTTATTTCAGAGAGTTATTTCGGAGGCTCAGGGTTTCATGATGCAGATACTAGCAACTTGTCTTAAATTCTGATTCATCTAATCGCGAAAAATTACGCAATTTAATACAACGTCAGTTCGACGAAAGTTAAAAATGGGAAGAATCGCTAAGTGATTTTTCCCATTTTTTGCCATTTGCGGCGTGTTTCGCACGCCGCAAATGGCTATATCGAATTCATGTTAATACAAGAGTAATACATAGTTTTACTGCTAGTTTTTCTGTAGATCTGTGAATATTTCTGGTGATGCTTCCACCAAAAAAGTCGGGTATTATAAGGGCATCTAGCCCATCTCACTGCACCATCTTTCCTAGTAGTAACTACGATGAAGACAACCGTTACCCTTGAACGCTCAATGCCCGCAGGCTACACGACCGTTGAGCTTGTCTATGAGGGGAGTCGCACGGCGGTCTACCGAGCCATACAAGCAGAAACTCAGAAGCCTGTGGTGATCAAGACGCTGCTGCGTGAATATCCAAGTTTTAGCGAATTGGTACAGTTTCGCAATCAATATACCATTGCCAAGAACCTCGACATTCTAGGAATAGTTCAACCCTTGAGCATGGAACCCTTAGGGAATAGCTATGCCCTAGTGATGGAAGATTGGGGAGGCATTTCCTTGGGGCAATACTTTCAGGAGCAGTCACTCAATCTGCCAGACGTGCTGGCGATCGCTTTTCAACTGTCAAACATCCTGCATGACTTGCACCAGCAGCGAGTCATCCACAAAGACATCAAACCCGCTAACATTCTGATTCATCCAGAATCAAAGCAAGTCAAACTGATCGACTTCAGCATTGCCTCCTTGCTACCCAAAGAAACTCAGGAGATCCAGAACCCGAACATCCTTGAAGGTACTCTAGCCTACTTAGCTCCAGAGCAAACGGGACGGATGAATCGTGGTATTGATTATCGAGCAGACTTCTATGCCCTAGGTGTGATGCTATATCAACTGTTGAGCGGACAGTTACCGTTTGTTTCTGAAGATCCGATGGAGTTGGTGCATTGTCATATCGCTAAAGTTGCCCAACCTTTGGATCAGGTAAACCCAGAAGTTCCGAGGATGGTGGCAGCGATCGCCGCAAAGCTAATGGCGAAAAATGCTGAAGATAGATATCAGAGTGCGTTGGGTCTCCAGCATGATGTGCAAAAATGTCTGACCCAGTGGCAAGAAATGGGAACTATTGCTGATTTTGTACTAGGACAGCGGGACTTGAGCGATCGCTTCCTGATTCCCGAAAAACTTTATGGACGCGAAACTGAAGTCCAAACCCTGCTCAATGCCTTTGAGCGCGTTTCCCAGGGTGCATCGGAATTAATGCTAGTAGCCGGCTTTTCCGGCATTGGCAAAACCGTCGTGGTGAACGAAGTCCACAAACCGATTACGCGACAAAAAGGCTACTTCATTAAAGGCAAATTCGACCAGTTCAATCGCAATATTCCCCTCTCGGCATTTGTGCAGGCATTGCGCGATCTAATGGGGCAATTGCTCTCAGAATCCGATGCTCAACTGGCTCAGTGGAAGGTGCAGATTCTGTCAGCAGTGGGGGAAAACGGGCAAGTTTTGGTTGAGGTGCTTCCCGGATTAGAGCGGATTATCGGTCAGCAACCAGCCGCTGCAGAACTCTCAGGAGCAGCAGCCCAGAATCGGTTTAACTTGCTATTCCAGAAGTTCATTCAGGTCTTTACTACTGCTTCGCATCCATTGGTGATATTTCTGGATGACTTGCAGTGGGCAGATTTGGCTTCGCTTCAGTTGCTAAAAGTCTTGATGGATGACAACGGCTATCTGTTGGTGTTGGGAGCCTACCGGGATAATGAAGTCCCGTCTGCCCATCCATTGATGCTGACAATCGAGGAACTTCAAAAAGCAGACACCCTAGTCAACACCATGACGCTGGCTCCATTAGCCCTAGAGCATACGAATCATCTGATAGCCGATACCTTGAAGTGCGATCAAGAATTGGGACAACCGCTGACCCAACTGGTTGATCGTAAAACCCACGGTAATCCCTTTTTCACCACCCAGTTTCTCAAGTCACTCCATGATGATGGATACATTACCTTTGAGCCAAATCAAGGCTATTGGCAATGCGACATGGTTCAAGTCAATGCCCTCGCCCTTACCGATGATGTAGTGGAGTTTATGGTGCTGCAATTGCAGAAACTGCCAGAGGAAGCCCAAACTATGCTGAAATTAGCAGCCTGTGTGGGCAACCAGTTTGATTTGAATACATTGGCGATCGTTTCAGAGCAATCGCAAACGGAAGTTGCGATCGCTTTGTGGAAAGCGCTACAAGAAGGATTGATCCTACCCAATACTCAAGTTTATAAGTTCTTTCAAGGAGAAGACACTGCTCCGTCTGATCCAGAGAATAGCGTCAATCTCATCTATCGATTCCTGCATGATCGTGTTCAGCAGGCAGCTTATTCATTAATCCCAGAAATACAAAAATCAGTAACACATTGGAAGATCGGTCAATTATTGTGGCACAACTCCTTACAGTCACTGGAAAGGCAACAACAGGAAGATAAGATTTTTGATATTGTTAACCACCTCAATTTGGGGAAAGCCAACATTTCATCTGCCTCTGAATATCAACAATTAGCACAATTAAATCTTCAAGCTGGAGAAAAGGCAAAACTCTCATCTGCCTATCAGTCTGCACAGATCTATTGCCAGCTTGGGATTGATCTGTTGCCAGCCGATGCTTGGGAAACTAACTATGCTCTGATCTATGACCTGCATCGTCATGGTTCAGAGGCAGCTTACCTGAGTGGCGATTTTGATCGAGCAGAGACTCTGTATCAGTCTGCGCTAGCACAGGCGCAAACGATCCTCGATCAAGCCGTGATCTATCGAGTGCAGATGACCCAATATCAGCTTCAGGGACGCAATGCTGAAGCGATCGCCATTCAACGCAAAAGTCTTGAGTTATTGGGCTGGTCACTTCCAGGGGAACCAGAAAGCATCCAGCACTGCCTTGATGCGGAAATTGCCACGGTCGAGCAATTTTTAGAACAACAAACCATTGGATCGATCCTGGAATTACCCAAAATGATCGATGCTAATATCAAAGAGCGTCTGCGAATTTTGCAAATTCTGTTCTACGCCGCATGGCTGGACGGGAAACCCACCTTAGCGTTGCTCGCCCTAGCTAAAATGACAACCCTGTCTTTGCAGTATGGCAATAGCGATATGTCGCCCTTTGGCTATGTGGGTTATGGTCTGATTACCAATGCCGTGCTCAAAGAGGCAACCCAGGCTTATCAATTTGGCGATATGGCGGTGCAGCTCTGCGAACAATTTGATAATGCCGATGTGCGCGGTATGACCAATTTCCTATTTGCAGCCGATGTGCATAGTTGGAAGCGCCCCCTACGAGAAGCCGATCGCTACTATGATAATGCCTATAAATATGGGATGGATGCTGGCAACTGGCTAACAGTCGGCTTCAGGATGATGCTCAGTGGCTCCGATCGCCTTACCTATGGCAAAAACCTGGATGAGCTCTATACGATCACTCAATCCCATGCTGCTTTCCTAAGTAAGGTCAAGAGTTTAGAAAATCTCGATGCTTTAACCGTAGGGGTATTGCAACCCATTCGCCAGCTTCTCGGTTTAACCCACTCCCCCCTGACGTTTGATGATGACGAATTCAAAGAAGCGACGTATTTACAGAAATACTGTAATACGCCTTACCATTTGGCTTGGTTCTATTCAGTCAAAATCCGCCATGCCTACTTATTTGATCAACCTGACACTTACTCAGCTTTAATTCCCCATCTCAGTATTATTGAGAATACCGTTCCTACCCATGCCAAGGTTCCTTCCAGCGTCTTTTATGTGGCACTGATGCATCTGGCATTGATTGGGCGTACTCATGACGAAGCTCAGCGCCAGTTTCACTGGCAGGCAATTCTGCCGTTAGAAGAACGTTTAGATCGCTGGCAGCAAGATTGTCCTGAAAATATTCGCCACAAATGCCTCTTAATTCAAGCCGAAAAAGCCATGTTAAATGGGCAGAAAACGGAAGCGATTGAGCTATATGAGCAGAGTATTATGCAAGCGCAAGCTCAAGCATACAACTATGAAGCAGCCCTTGCTAACGAACTCGCCGCCAAATTTTATCTCAATTGGGGCAAAGAGAAAGTGGCTGCGGGCTACATGCAAGAAGCTTACTATGGCTATGCCAAATGGGGAGCCAAAGCCAAAGTTGCCGATTTAGAACAACGCTATCCCCAACTGCTTCAACCCATCCTGCAACCCGCTAACCAATCGCTCACCGTTCTGGAAACCTTGGCAACGATCGCCGCCCCTGTCCACTTGATCCATTCCACCTCGGATAAAAGTTCTAGTAGCACCAGCATCAACCAAACCCTCGATTTTGCGACCCTGATGCAAGTGTCTCAGACTTTCGCGAGCACGATCGCCCTGGATGAACTGCTGCAAACCCTGACTCAGACCATGCTAGAAACCTCTGGCGCGGATCAATGTGCCTTGATGCTCTGTGAGAATAACCAATGGCAAGTGCGAGTGATAGCGAACCTAGAGCAAATTACTTTGCAGTCTGTGCCTCTAGATGATAATCCCACCGTACCCGTCAAGCTCATTCAGTATGTGAAGAACAGCCTGACGACAGTTGTAATCGACGATCTCAATACTGATCTGCCTGTAATTGGTGATTACCTGTATCAGCATCAACCCAAGAGCATCTTGTGTTTACCGATTCTCAATCAGGGTCACTTGTGCGCCATTTTGGTTCTGGAAAATCGCTCTACTAGTGGTGTGTTTACGCACGATCGCATCCTCATCCTCAACTTCCTCTGCACCCAAGTGGCAATCTCCTTAGAAAACGCCCGTCTCTATTCGCAAGCTCAGTCTACACTTCTGGAACTACAGCAATCTCAGCAAGTCCTCAGACAAATCATTGATAACATTGCTCCAGTGGTCTTTTGGAAAGACCGCAATTCAACCTTCTTGGGATGCAATCAAAAATTTGCGCTCCAGGCAGGATTGAATTCACCAGAACAAATTATTGGTAAAACAGACTACGATTTGCCCTGGAGCAAAGTAGAATCTGACTCTTACCGGGAATACGATCGCAAGGTGATGGAAGCGAATCAAGCTGAATTGCACATCATTGAAACGCAACAACAGCAAGATGGCAGCATAATTTGGCTGGATACCAGCAAAATTCCTTTGTGTAATGAAGCAGGGGAAGTTTACGGAATTGTGGGCAGTTTTGAAGATATTACGGATCGCAAAGCCGCAGAAGCCACAATTCTCCAAAAATCCCAAGCCCTAGAACAAGCCCTGCAAGATTTGCAAAATGCCCAACTTCAAACCGTTCAAAGCGAAAAAATGGCATCCCTGGGGAACTTAGTGGCAGGGGTGGCTCACGAAATCAACAACCCGATCGGCTTCCTCAATGGCAGCATCAAAAATGGCAAAGACTATGTGCAAGACTTACTCGGACACCTAGCGCTCTATCAACAACATTATCCTAATCCCGCCGCACCCATTCAAGACAATGCTGAGGAAATCGATCTGGAATATCTCACCGAAGACTTACCCAAGTTACTCGACTCGATGAAAAGAGCAACTGATCGGATCAAAGGCATCAGCACCAGCCTCCGCACCTTCTCTCGTGCTGATACGGAATACAAAGTCAGTGCCAACCTCCATGAAGGCGTTGACAGTACCCTGCTGATTCTCAAATATCGCCTCAAAGCCAATGAATTTCGTCCCGAGATCACAGTCATCAAGGACTATGGTGATCTGCCTAATCTAGAATGCTTTCCTGGTCAATTGAATCAAGTGTTTATGAACATTCTCGCGAACGCGATCGATATGTTTGATGAGATGGCAAAAACATCATCGTTTGCGGAACTACAAGTCAACCCGCAACAAATTAGCATTCGCACGGTGCTGGTTGAAAATCAAGTGCAAATCTTGATTCGCGATAATGGTAAAGGCATGAGCGAAGAAGTGAAAGCGAAAATCTTCGACCATCTGTTTACCACGAAAGGTGTGGGCAAAGGAACGGGTTTTGGATTGGCGATCGCGCGTCAAATTATCGTAGAGAAACATGGTGGCAAGCTCAGTTGTCACTCTACATCGCAAGTTGGGACTGAGTTTGTGCTCGAAATCCCACTATAGTAATGAGCCGCGTTCAGTCGCATTACATCTTCTCAAAACATGGGCAAACTACTAATGGGACTTAGACAAAAAACACGGATAAAATAGTCTCAAATGCATATACGAAGGGACTTTGACATCAGTTTGCCTAGTTTCTTGATATATCTGGGTTTCAGGCGTTTTTGGGCATTTAGCGTATTTTCCTTGCCCTGTAAAGGTTTGAGGCTTATTTCTTCCTAAAAAATGTTTAAGTCCCGCTAAATATTCCTACTTGCCTCGCTAGGAGATTCGTATCGCAAACTTCGTTATCTTTAACCTATTCTTAAATTTATGTCTATTCGAAACAGGATTATTTATGGCTATGCTATTACGCTAGGTGTGGCGTTTGCAGGGACAGCATTGGGTTTAGCGATCGGCAACTATCACCAGCACAATGCTCAAAAGTCCCAACAGATTGCCGCTTATGAAAGACAACTTCTAAGCAAACTACAAGTAGATGTTCTTCACAATCGCCCTACTAAACAACTTGCTCCCTACGTTCAAGATCCAATAGGCTTTCATCGAGAAAGCCAGTCACTTTTGGAGAATTTACAACGCATTCAAGAATTGTTAAAAAATCATAACAATTCCAATAAGTTAGCCACTCTGCCCGAACTTCAAGCATTTTTGGACGAGTATGAAATCACCGTTGAGATGTTTAGGAAACGGGCATCTGTGTTCGTGGAAACAGCGCTACCTCTGACCGAAACTCCCCAAGGTAAAGAGGCTGCCGAAAAGCTTCTAGTTGGCCTAGTGAAAAGTTCAGAGTTTACTCAATTTATTGAAGCGCCCGATCGCATGTCTACATTTTATGCGATGGCGACTGAGCGGGAAACTAATGCTAGCCAAGCGCTATCCCAGGCTGAAAATCTCCGCACCTATATCTTTATTGGGAGTTTGGGACTTTCGGCGGTGCTCGCCCTATTACTGGCTTGGTATACCAGTGATGCGATCGCCCACCCCATTCAATCGATCGCACACTTTGCTCGAGACGTTACACACGACTCCAATTTTGACCTCCAAGTATCCGTGACAACCCAAGATGAAATTGGGATTTTGGCAACCTCCCTAAATCAACTGATCCAACGAATGAAACAACTGATGGACAAACAGCAGGCTTATACATCACAACTAGCTCAAGCGAAGGAGCAAGCTGATGCAGCTAACCAAGCTAAGAGCGAATTCCTTGCCAACATGAGCCACGAATTGCGGACACCACTCAACGGCGTGTTGGGCTATGCCCAGATTCTAGGGCGTTCCAAAGCCATACCAGATAAAGAGCGGCATGGGGTTAACATCATCCATCAATGCGGCTCCCATCTGCTAACCCTGATTGACGACATTTTAGATCTGTCTAAAATTGAAGCACGCAAACTAGAACTAGCCCCAACAGCGGTACACTTACCCTCCTTGCTGCAAAGCGTTGTGGAAATGTGCAAGATTCGGGCTGAGCAAAAAGGCATCGAATTTGTCTATCAGCCCAGTTCTCGTTTACCTGATGGCGTTGCCACCGATGAAAAGCGGTTACGTCAGGTGCTGATTAATTTGTTAGGTAACGCCATTAAGTTTACGGATAATGGGGCTATAACACTACGGGTTGATGTGTTGAATTGCACCGAGACCCAGGCATCCCTAGTTTTTCAGGTAATTGATACAGGTGTAGGCATTGCTGAGGCAGACTGCACCAAACTATTTCAGGCATTTGAGCAGGTGGGCGATCGCCACAAACAATCTGAGGGCACTGGTCTTGGTCTGGCTATTAGCCAACGGATTGTGCAGTTGATGGGGGGCAAATCCAGGTTAAGAGTCAATTGGGTGTGGGCAGTGAGTTTTTCTTTACGATCGATCTGCGGTTAGTCGAAGACTGGGTTAGACAGCAAGGGGGACTAGACGGGTGCGATCGCATCATGGGTTATACTGGCGATCGTCGAACAATCTTAATCGTGGACGATCGCTGGGAGAACCGAGCAGTTTTACTGAACCTGTTAGAACCTCTAGGCTTTAGGGTCATCGAAGCCCAAAACGGACAGGAGGGATTATCTTGCCTCCAATCTGAACAGCCCGATATCGTGGTGACCGATCTATCAATGCCCGTGATGGATGGGTTTGAGTTTTTAAAACAGATTCGCACCAGCGATGCTTTTAAGCAGACTAAGGTAATTGTCTCCTCAGCCTCAGTCGCTCAGTTAGATCAAGACATGGCACTCAAGAGTGGGGGTGACGACTTCTTGGGTAAACCTGTCGATGCCAAGGCATTGTTTGAGCTATTGTCTGAGCATTTGAACTTAGAGTGGATCTACGAACCCTCAACCGATGCCTCAGATCGGGTGGTGGTTGACACAACTAATTGGGTTGCACCACCCTACGAAACCCTGTCAGCGTTGTTAACACTAGCTCGACAAGCTAATATCACAACCCTACGTGAACAGTTGGAGCATTTAGTCCATACCGATCAACGGTATACCCCCTTTGCCGAGCCACTGCTTCAGCTTGCCCAGCAGTTTCAGGCTGAAGAAATTGAGGACATGCTACAACAGTATTTAGCAGACTTAGAGAATCTTGATGGGGGAGTGGTTCATGTCGGATAGTGCCAATGCCAAAATTTTTGTGGTGGATGATACACCCGCAAATCTAGAAGTGGTTACCGCAACCCTGTCCTTGGCAGGATATGCCACCTCCACGGCTATCAGTGGTGAGCGCGCCCTCAAGCGACTGCAAACCTACATCCCCGACTTGATTTTGCTAGATGTGCAAATGCCTGGGATGGATGGATTTGAAACCTGTCAGCAGCTAAAGGCTAATCCGGCAACTGCTCATATCCCCATTATTTTCATGACTGCTCTGGCGGATATAGATAGCAAAATCAAAGGGTTTGCGCTGGGGGCTGTCGATTACATTACCAAACCGTTTCAAGAAGAAGAACTGTTGGTGCGGGTAAATACCCATCTGCAACTTAGTTCTTTAACCAAACAGCTCGAACGTCGGGTTGAAGAGCGAACTTCCGAGTTGCAATTGACCCTAGACCAACTCTCGCAATCGCTGCTTGAACGCCAACAAGCATCAATCGCTCTAATTGAGAGCGAAGCCTACCATCGCACACTTTTCGATCAAGCTGCTATTGGGTTAGCTTTGTGCAACATGAGTGGACAATTACTATACTGTAATCCTGCTTATGCCAAAATTTTGGGACGAACAACCGACGAACTTCCAGCATTAACCTATTGGGAAATCACACCAGAATCCTATGCCCAGCAGGAACAACTGCAACTGCAAAGCCTACAAACCACTGGACGCTTCGGTCCCTACGAAAAAGAATATATCCACAAGGATGGACATCTTATTCCTGTGCGGCTATCTGGTATTACGGTGGATCGCAATGGTGAACAATATATCTGGTCGAGCGTTGAGGACATTAGCGATCGCAAAGCCGCCGAAGCCCAACTCCAACAGCAGGCCAAACAACTGGCCGAGTATTCCCGCACACTCGAACAAAAAGTAGCCGCCCGCACCGCCGAACTGTCTCAAGCCTTAAGCGACCTGCAAGCCACGCAAACCGAACTGATCCAATCGGAAAAAATGGCGGCATTGGGGCAACTGACTGCCAGCGTTGCCCACGAAGTCAATACCCCCTTGGGTGTGATTCGCGGTGCTAGCACGAATATGATGGCAGCGCTGACGGGCTCCCTGACGCAGTTACCCATCTTGCTTCAGCAATTGTCTGTACCCCAGCAACATGACTTTTGGGCGTTGGTGCAGGCTGCTTTGCAAAACCAGCAATCTCTCTCCACCAGAGAAGAACGACAATTGCGACGACAACTGCAAACCCAACTCGCCGAGCAAGCCATTGTCAATGCCAACCAAATTGCCTCTCAATTGACCTTGCTCCGCTTAGGCTCTGACCTCACACCCTACCAATCCATCCTGCAAAATCCCCACTGCGCTGATCTGCTGGCGATCGCTTACAACCTTGTTTCGCAATCCTATAGCGCCAAAAGTATCCAACAAGAAGTTGATCGCGCCGCCAAAATTGTCTTTGCCCTCAAAACCTATAGCCATCGCAGCGATCATACCGAACGAGATCTGATCCAAATTACCGATGGCATAGAAGTTGCCCTGACGCTCTACCAAAATCAGTTAAACCAAGGGATTCAGGTGATACGGCATTACCCTTCAGTGATTTCTGAGATTCGGGGTAATGCGGATGAGTTGATCCAGGTGTGGGTAAACCTGATCGATAATGCAATCTATGCCATGGGTCGGCAGGGAACCCTCACCATCGCGATCGCCCCCCAGGCAGACCATCTGAGGGTCGAAATCACAAACTCGGGTCTGGCAATACCGCCAGAGATGCAAGCCCTCATCTTTGAGCCATTTTTTACCACTAAACCCAGGGGTGAAGGCAGTGGCTTGGGGCTCGATATTGTGCGCCAAATTGTGGAAAAGCATAATGCTAAAATCCAAGTGGATAGCCAACCAGGTCGAACCACATTCACCGTTTTCTTCCCGATTGGAGCAGGAGTGAACCATGAGTAACCCCACAATTCTCTGTGTTGATGACGAGCGCAATGTTCTGTTGACGCTAAGAACGCAGCTAATGCGTCATTTCCCTAATCATGTGATCGAAATTGCTGAAAGTGGCGATGAGGCACTGGAACTGGTGGATGAACTCCGGGCTGAAGGGGTGGAAACTCCCCTGGTGATTGCCGATCAGATCATGCCAGGGATGCAGGGCGATGAACTGCTAATTGAACTCCATGCCCGTCATCCTGAGATTTTAAAGGTGATGCTGACCGGGCAAGCCAGGGCAGAGGATGTGGGCAATGTGGTGAATCGGGGCAATCTCTATCGCTTTATTGCCAAGCCCTGGAGTGAAACGGATCTCACCCTGACGGTAACCGAAGCGTTGCGGTGCTTCCAGCAAGAGCAACTAATCGCTCAACAACAGGCTGCACTGACGCAGACAAACCTAGAATTGGAGGCATTAAATGCCGATCTGGAAAACCAGGTGCAAGAGCGCACCCAGCAACTGCAAAGCAATCAGCAACAACTACAGTTGTTTGTGCATCATACTCCGGCAGCTGTGGCAATGTTCGATCGCGAAATGCGCTACCTTCTTGCTTCTCAGCGCTGGAAAACGGACTATAACCTGGGAGACCAGGACATTATTGGGCGATCGCACTATGATGTTTTCCCAACCATCCCTGATCATTGGAAAGCGATCAATCAGCGCTGCTTAGCAGGAGCCAGTGAGCGATCGGAGGAAGACTGCTTTACCCGCGAAGATGGATCTGTTACCTGGAACCAGTGGGAAATTCACCCCTGGTATACCGAAACGAATGACATTGGCGGCATCATCATGTTTACCCAGGTGATTACCGATCGCAAACAAGCTGAACTCGCCCTCCAACAACTGAACGCAGAACTAGAACAACGAGTTGAGCAAAGCACTCAGGAGTTAGCACACTCGGAACAAGATCTGCGGACCATCTTTAACAATGTCTACGACGCGATTTTCATTCACGCCCTGGATGGCACGATTTTGGATGTCAACAATCCTGCAACGGAAATGTTTGGAGCCAGTCGGGCGCAACTGTTAGTCAGCTCTATTCCCGACCTTTTATCACCGGATGCGCCGTTTGAATGGATTTCAGCCTTTCATCAGCAAGCCCAGACGGCAGGTACAGCAAGTGCAGAATGGCAAGCAAGGCGTTTAGACAATGGGGCGATCTTTGATATAGAAGTGGTCATACGCTTTGCTCAACTGGGAACCGATCCTGTTTTCATCGTCTCGGTGCGGGATATCAGCGATCGCAAGCTGGCAGAAGCGACGATTCAACGCTCGGAACAGGATTTACGAACCATTTTTAACCATGTCTACGATGCGATTTTCATTCATGAAATGGACGGCACCATTGTCGATGTCAACGATCGCGCCCTAGAGCTTCAAGGTGTTTCCCGTGAACGACTACTGGCAGCCAACGTCGTCGATCTCGCTGCTCCGGATGCTGTCCTCGAAGGGCTGCCTACCCTGTTTGAACGGGCACAGACTGGAGAATCAGTTCTTTTTGAGTGGAAGGGGCAGCGCCTCGGTGATCGCTCCTGCTTTGATGCCGAAGTCAGTCTGAAAATGGTGACGCTGGGCGATCGCTCAATCTTGATTGCGTCGGTGCGGGATATCAGCGAAAGGGCGCGGCTCGAAGCCGATCGCAAACAAGCCGAAGCCCAACTACAAGAAAAAGAACAGTTTCTCCGCAGCATTTACGAGGGCACCGAAAACCCAATTTTTGTGATTGATGTCTTAGCGAATCACCAGTTTAGAATTTCTGGCTGGAACCTCGCTAGCGAAAAAATCTCTGGATTAAGCAGTGCTATGGTTTTGGGCAAACGGCCCCAAGATGTTTTTGGGGCAGAAGTGGGGAATGTGACTTGCGCCAACTATGAGCGCTGTGTAGAAGCGGGTAAGGTTATTCGCTATGAAGAATTCCTCGCTTTGCCCAAGGGTGATTTTTGGACATTGACCACACTCAATCCGTTGAAAAATGCCGCAGGGCAGGTGGTGCGAATTGTCGGCAACGCGCTGAATATCACCGATCGCAAACAAGCCGAACTGGAGCAGCAAAAATTAACGGCGTTAATCGAAACCAGTAGTGACTTTATTGGCGTGGCATCAATGGATGGGCAGCCGCTCTATGTTAATGCGGCGGCTCTCCGCTTAGTTGGGCTAGACAACCTGGAAGCCGCTAAGCGTTTGCATATCTCAGATTTTTTCTGCCCCGAAGACCTCGCCACCGTTCAGCAAGAGATCTTACCCACGGTGATAAACCAGGGACTTTGGCAAGGAGAGTTTCGGTTTCGGCACTTTAAAACGGGTGAACCCATTGCCGTAGACTACACGCTCTTTACAATCACCGATCCAGCGACCCAACAACCGCTAGGGTTAGCCACCGTGACGCGAGATATCCGCGATCGCAAACGTAGTGAAGCCCAGCGGGCAGAGGCAGAGCAAGCCTTGCGCGCAAGCGAAAGTCGCTATCATAGCTTGGCTCAAATCGCACCTGTGGGGATTTTTCGCACCGATCTGCATGGCGATTGCATCTATGCCAATGAACGCTGGCATCAGTTCTCTGGGCTTTCGACCGCCGCCATCTTGGGTCAGGGCTGGGCTGAGGCGATCCATCCCGATGATCGAGCACAGGTCTTTGCCAGCTGGTATCAAGCGGTTCAGTCCAATCAACCCTTTCAAACGGAGTGTCGCTTTCAGCATGTGACCACGGGCCAAACAAGCTGGGTCTTAGCGCAGGCGACTGCTGAGCGCAATCCCGATGGCAGCATAATCGGTTATGTCGGCACCATCACCGATATTACCGATCGCAAACAAGCCGAACTGGAGCAGCAAAAACTGGCAGCGATCGTCGAAAGCAGCACCGACTTAATTGGACTGGCAACCCTCACGGGCGAATCGCTTTACATCAATGCAGCCGGTCAAAAACTTATGGGAGTCGATCCGAGTGCGCTCATCGGGAAGCCCGTCAAGGACTTCGTGAGTCCCGAAGGCTTAAACCGATTCCAGCAAGAAGCGCTCCCGGTGGTGATGCAGCAGGGTTATTGGCAGGGCGAGATGATTTTCCGTCACCTGCAAACAGGTGAAGACATTACTGTCGATCAAACTATTTTTTTGATTAAAGAGCCTCAAAATGGCGAACCGCTTTGTATGGCAACGATTAGCCGAGATATCCGCGAAGCCAAGCGTGCCGCAGCTCTACTCCAACATCAAGCTCAACAGTTAGAACATGCCAACCGGCAACTATCAGACTATTCCCAAACTCTGGAACAGAAAGTAGAAGAACGCACTACCCAACTGAAGATGGCTCAAGCCCGCATCATTGCTCAAGAAAAGCTCGCGTCTCTCGGCACCTTAACGGCAGGTATAGCCCACGAAATCCGTAACCCACTCAACTTTGTTAAAAACTATGCCAAATCTTCCATCGAACTGGTTCAAGACCTCTTGGAATCCCTAGCGCCTTTCACGCCTCAGCTAGAACAGCAAGCCTTAGAACTCACCCAGCAACTCAGTCAAGATTTGCAAGAAAATGCCACCGCTATTGAGAAGCAAAGCGATCGTATCGAAAAAATCATCGCCAACATGATGCAACATGCTCGGCCTGAACGGAACAACCCTACCCCTCAACCCATCGATCTTCATGCCCTGTTAGATCGATCAGTCAAGTTAGCTTACAACAGCAAACGAATACTATATCCAAACTTCACGATGAACATTCACACCAACTACGACACAACATTACCCTTGATCAATTTGATCGACATTGATTTTAGCCGAGCCATCATCAACATAGTGGACAATGCCTGCGATGCCATGCGCAGCCAACAGAAACAAATCGCTAAGACGACCTCCTCCCCAGCGTACATAACAACCCTAGAGCTTTCAACGCATCATCTTGGGGATCAGGTGGAAATTCGGATTCGAGATAATGGCTGTGGTATCCATCCAGAAGTTAAGGACAAGATAATGGATCCTTTCTTTACTACTAAACCACCTGACGAAGGGACTGGCTTAGGCTTATCCCTGACTCATGATATTATCGTGAGCGAGCATTGTGGCACATTTGATATCGAGAGTACATCTCAATTTACGGAAGCTATTATCTGTCTAAACCTGCAAAATTAACTTTAGAAAGAACGTGAGTTCGATATCGCCATTTGCGACGTGCGAAGCACACCGCAAATGGCGCAAAATGGTAAAAATCGCTCTGCGATTTTTACCATTTTGCGTGTTTGTCGAATTGACGTTGTTTTAAGTAGTTAATGCTATCCTCTCTCAAAAATTGTTAATGTGGGCGTAGCCTATATCAACAATTTTTGGGCTTATACCAATTCACAGAAGTGTTGCCACATTTCTAAGAATTAAAAACCAAACCCTGTGAGGGTTTTGAAAGCACAAAATAGCGTAGCCATTTTGTGCTTTGGTATTATTTCTAAAGAAGTATTGCGATCGCCTCCTAAAGCTGTATTCCTTCGCAGTACAATAACGATCGCCATCATTATGCCATAAGTATAAATACTCTCTTGATTTCCCTTGAACTTGCTACCGAAATTTACCATCGCCCCTTACTTTCACTAGTTTTTGAGGCTCAAACAATCCATCGTCAGTATCATCAAACCGATGCTGTCCAGATGTGTACGCTTTCAAACATTAAGTCAGGTCGTTGTCCTGAAGATTGCAAATATTGTCCTCAAAGCGCTCGCTATCCTACAGGAGTAGAGACATATCCTCTATTGCCATTAGCCGAAGTAGTCAGTCAAGCTGAAGATGCCAAACAGCATGGGGCAACAAGATTTTGCATGGGAGCGGCTTGGCGCGATGCTCCTGAGGGGGAAGAGTTTGAGCGTGTATTGCAGATGGTCGAGGCTGTAGCAGGAATGGGAATGGAAGCCTGTGTAACTATGGGAATGTTACGCCCAGAGCAGGCTCAAAGACTAGCAAAAGCAGGGCTAACTGCCTATAACCATAATCTTGATACTTCCGAAAGCTTCTATCCTGAGATTATTACAACCCGCACCTATCGCGATCGCCTCGAAACGATCCAACATGTTTCCGAAGCGGGAATTCAAGTTTGTTGTGGTGGTATTGTCGGCATGGGTGAGACTGACAGCGATCGCATTGATCTTTTGCATACTTTAGCAAACCTCTCTCCACAACCAGAGTCAGTACCGATTAATGCGCTATCAGCGGTAGAAGGAACTCCCTTTGGTGATTTACCAGCGATCGATCCTTTGGTTTTAGTGCGAATGGTCGCTACAGCCAGAATCCTGATGCCCAAAGCCGTGGTAAGACTTTCCGCAGGACGAGATCGACTCAGTGTTTCCGATCAAGCTTTATGCTTCCTCGCAGGTGCAAATTCCATCTTTTCTAGTGAGAAATTGCTCACGACCGCAAATCCAGACTGGCAAGATGATGCAGCAATGTTTGAGAGACTAGGTATTGTACCAAGGCACTTGTCAGCTAAATCGTGAGGGTTTTGAGTTTTCAAATAAGTACGCACTCATTTGAAAACCGCTATAGTAATACAAAAGCACAAAATGGCTACGCCATTTTGTGCCTTTAAAACCTGTGCTCGTTTTGTGCTTTAATTCACAAAAGTGTTGCCACACTTTCGTGAATTGATATAAATCCACTAAAGTGGAGAAGATTGATCATTTGCTTAAGGTGTTTGACCATTGCGCTACCTACTGCTCGTAATACTCTTAATTTTCCCCAGTTTAGTGGGAGCTACCATATTTGGTTATTATGCACTCATAGATTGGGATGCTCTGCAAAAAGCCTATAGCCATTTTGTGGATGTTACTAAAAGTAGTGCCAACTTAGAAACATTGTTTGTTGCAGAAGCACAGCAAAACATTCACCGAATTAACCTATTTGCGGACGGTGTGTGGGCTATGCTAAGTGTCATCATCGGAGCAATTGGTCTTCATGGTATTTGTACAATTCCCAAGAAATCAAAGGGATAGATAAATACTTTGCATTCAAATCGAACTTTTTACATTAGCTGCCAACATTCGCGGGCAATTTCCCAATCTTCTTGGGTATGAATTACTAAAACTCGCACCGCCGAATCAGGCGTAGCAATATCTACGTCCATCAATCTCTGATTGTTCTTAACTAAATCTAGTTTCAGTCCTAAAAACTCAAATCCAGCACAAGCTCTCTCCCTAACTAAAGGAGCATTCTCACCAACGCCTGCGGTAAATACTAGAGCATCTAATCCGCCGAGACTAGCTAACATAGAGCCAATATGCGATCGCAAGCTATGCACATAGACATCCAAGGCCAGTTGCGCTTGCTGATTGCCTTCAGCGATCGCCTTAAAAACTGGGCGAAGATCCGCAGAAACTCCTGAAACACCTAGCAACCCTGATTCTCGATTTAATAGGCGATCGAGTTTTTCGACATCCATATCAGGTTGGCGTAATAAATGAATGAGAATCCCAGCATCAATGGAACCAGAGCGGCTACCCATCACCAAACCTTCAAGGGGAGTAAATCCCATAGTCGTGTCAATACTCTGTCCATTCTGAATGGCAGCTAATGAACATCCATTGCCTAAATGACAGGTGATTAAGCGTAAATCTGCAACTTTGTGATTGAGAATACTTGCGGCGCGATCGCGACAATACTGATGGCTAATACCATGAAATCCATAGCGACGAATCCCTTGCTGAGTATATTTTATAGGGATTGCGTAGGTATAGGCGGCAGGAGATAAATGAGCATGAAAAGCGGTGTCAAATACTGCCACTTGCG
>JBJTVM010000535.1:0-6783 GCA_046081205.1 Pseudanabaena sp.
CATTCCATCTGTATCTAACTGTTTTAATGCTTCGCCACTCGCGATTGTCCCTGCTTCATTTAACGCTGTCTGGATGTTTGCTTCTGTTTCTAAGAAAGATTTGCTGTATGGTATCTTAATTTGCAGGGTTACAAATTTCTCATTGCTCTCAATTATTGTTGTATCCATACATTAATCTTTCCTTTACAGGTTTCCCAAACTCTATAACCTTATCACCTTTTCTCCCTTACATCAAATTCTGGTCACACCCGTTCCATATGCAAAGCTTAGAAGTCGCTCGGGAAATCAAAAATCGTAGCGGTGAAGGAAATGCGCTGGGAAATCTGGGAAGCGCCTACCGTAACCTCGGCAAATATGACAAAGCGATCGAGTACCAACTGCAATACTTAGCGATCACGCGGGAAATCAAAGACCGTCGCGGTGAGGGATATGCGCTGGGAAATCTGGGAAGCGGTTACTACTCCCTCGGCAAATATGACAAAGCGATCAAGTTCCAACTGCAAAGATTAACGATCACGCGGGAAATCAAAGACCGTCTCGGTGAGGGACAGTCGCTGGGAAATCTGGGACTCGCCTACCATGCTCTCGGCAAATACGACAAAGCGATCGAGTTCCATCTGCTAAGCTTAACGATCGCACGGGAAATTAAAGACCGGCGCGGTGAGGGACAGTTGCTAGGGAATCTGGGAATTACTTATGACTCCCTTGGCAAATATGGCGAAGCAATTGATTTCCATCTTCAAAGATTAGCGATCGCGCGGGAAATCAAAGACCGTCGCGGTGAGGGAAATGCGTTAGGGAATCTGGGAATTGCTTACTATTCCCTCGGCAAATATGACAAAGCGATTGATTTTCATCTGCAAAGATTAGTGATCGCGCGGGGAATCAAAGACCGTCTCGGTGAGGGACAGTCGCTGGGAAATCTGGGGATCGCCTACCGAAATCTCGGCAAATATGACAAAGCGATCGAGTACCAACTGCAATACTTAGCGATCACGAGGGAAATCAAAGACCTTAATGGAGAGAGGATCTCGCTGAATAATCTGGGTGTAGCCTTTAGAATAATTAAACAACCAGAACTCGCAATCCTTTTCTATAAACAATCCGTCAACGTCACCGAATCCATTCGGAAAGAACTCCTCAAACTTGACAAAGACATCCAAAAATCCTATCTAGACACCATTGAAATTACCTATCGCAACCTCGCCGATACGCTCCTCCAACAAGACCGCATTATCGAAGCGCTGCAAGTCCTCGACCTTCTCAAAGTTCAAGAACTCGAAGACTACCTCAAAAACATCAAAGGCAGTGATAGATCGGCGCAGGGGGTAAGAATCTTAGAACCAGAGAAGGCTCTTAGCAATAAGCTGTTGGCTGTTAGATTTGAGAATAGCCAAGAAATTAACAATCAACTTACTAGTCAAATCCAACAACTGCCCAAAACCGAAATCAACAAAGTTCCCGACTATCTCAACCAAATTCCACAGGGAACCGTCTTACTCTATCCATTTATCCTCGGAGACAGACTCGAAATCATCCTCTTCTCACCCAACAACCTACCCATCCGCCGCACCACCAAAATCTCCAAAGACCAGCTAGAAACCTTAATTGTTGACTTTAGGGCAGGGCTTCTTGATGCTGGTTCTGAAGACTTCAGAGAGCCATCACTTCAGCTCTATAATCTCCTAATTAAACCCATCGAAGCTGAACTCGTTCAGTTCAAAGCCAAAACAATTCTCTATGCTCCTGATGGACAACTACGCTATATCCCCATCGCCGCACTCTATGACGGTAAACAATTGTTAGTTGAGAAATACCAGATTAGTAACCTCATCGCCTATACTCTGTCAGATTTTTCACCACAACCCAAAAATTCACCCAACGTCCTCGCGGGAGCCTTTGGTGGCAAAGCAGGCGATCGCAAGTTTGGACAAACAGCCTTACCTGCAACCGTCAGAGAAGCCCAAGCGATCGCCAACTCATTCAACAACTCAGTCACCCTCATCGAAGAGCAATTTAGCCGCCAAGCGATCGAATCCAAATTCAAAAACCATAATATTCTCCACCTAGCTACCCATGCCGAATTTAACATAGGCGCTCCTGATCAATCTTTCATCATCTTTGGCCATGGTGACAAAATCCGTATTAATGAAATCACCAACTGGCAGATTTCTAATATCGATTTGATTATCTTGAGTGCTTGTCAAACTGGATTAGGAAAACTCGGCAGTGGTGTAGAAATCTTAGGCTTTGGCTATCAAGTCCAGAAAGCAGGAGCAAAGCAGGCGATCGCCTCTCTCTGGAAAGTCGATGATTTAGGTACTCAGGCACTGATGACTGCTTTTTATGGTGAACTAGGTGATGTCACGGTTACAGAAGCATTGCGACGCGCTCAAGTTTCACTAATTAAATCAAAGGATTACAATCATCCCTACTACTGGTCAGCATTCTTTGCGATCGGTAATGGCTTGTAAAGCAATAAATTTGCTGTTTGAAAGTGAGCTTTTAGAATAGCTAGCCAACATTCCTCGCGATCACTAATGAACTACGAAGCAAAAAGCTCTCCAATGTTAGAGTATTAGCACTGTCTCTTCTCGTTAGTTCTTGAATATGGTTAACACTCTTACCCAACAGATGACTAGCGAAATTGAAGCGAAGGACTGGACTCCACCCATGCCGCCCACAGACCTAATAGTAGACAGAAAACGCGATCGCCTTGGCTGGGTAGTCAGGGAAGAAGAAGGTCGCTATCCAGACACCATTACCGAAAGGTAGAAGTAAAAAGGTAAAAGTAAAAAATATATGGTCATCACAGCAACAAAGCCCCATAGTCTAGAAACATTTCTAGAACTACCTGAGACTAAACCCGCCTCAGAATTTATCAACAACAAAATTAGCCAAAAAACGATGCCACAAGGTAAACATAGCCGATTGCAGTCTAAATTTAGCGCCTACATTAACCAAGCAGTTGAAGAGCTAAAAATAGCTTATGCATTTACAGAATTACGCTGTACCTTTGGCGGCGCTTCTGTTGTGCCTGATATTACTGTATTTCGTTGGGATCGCATTCCCCGTGATCCTGACGGACAAATAGCTAACAAAATTCTGACCTATCCTGATTGGACTATTGAAATTCTCTCCCCGAGTCAAAGTCCCAACAAGGTTCTAGCTAATATATTGCACTGCATCGAACATGGGACAGAGTTAGGATGGATGCTCGATCCTGAAGAGCAAAATATTTTTGTCATATCTAGCGATCGCCGCATTCAGATGTTTAGGGTTGAGCAGCCTGTACCTGTTCTCAGCGGCATTGATTTAACTTTGACGGTTGCCCAGATTTTTGGTTGGCTCAATTTTTAAGCATCAAGCATCGATAAAGCCTCAAGTACAACTGCGACGCAAAGCGTTGCGACTCTATAGCTATAGAATGGACTATAACCAATGCTCTAGCAAACCATTTCATGTTCACCTTCGCACTGCCAAAAGGCTCACTATTAAAAGACTCAATCCGCTTACTTCAAGGCGTAGGACTTGACTTTAGTGTTTTTCTTGATCCTGCAAATCGTCAATTGCAAATTTTAGATCCCTCAGGAACTGCTAGAGCCTTGCTGGTCAGAGCGCAGGATGTGCCTGTATACGTAGAATATGGACAAGCCCAAGCGGGCATTGTCGGCGAAGATGTCTTGCGTGAAAAAAAGCCAAAAGTTGCCAAATTACTAGACTTAGGCTTTGGCGGCTGTCGGATGTCGATCGCTGTTTCAGGAGAGAGTCGCTACCGATCACCCTTAGATCTCCCTCCCCATAGCCGCATAGCCTCTAAATATGTCGGATGCGCCAAGGACTACTTTGACAGCATTGATTTACCTGTCGAGATTATTCCCCTGTACGGTTCCGTTGAGCTTGGTCCCATTACAGGCATGGCTGAAGCAATCGTTGATTTAGTCTCGACGGGCAAAACCCTCAAGGATAACGGACTGATTGAAATTGCAGTTTTATACCAAAGCACAGCCCGATTGATTGCCCATCCGCTGAGCTATCGCCTCCATAGCGATCGCTTTAGCAACCTAATGAGCCAAATCCAAGTTCCTACCTAAGCAAAAAGAAGCAGTTTTACGCTTCTTTTTTGCTTAATCAGATAACTTTTGCCATGCCGATCTCGCGGCTTTTTGGATACGGCTGACAGTTTTAGAGACTTTTTTCTCTATTTTTTTCTCAACATTTTCTAAAGCCTCATTCACCGACTCCACTGCCCAGCTATCAAACTCCTCAAGGCGATCGCGTACTGAGTCAACCTGTTTATCAACATTTTTATGGGCTTTTTTTAAATTTTTTTCATACTGCTGTTGAGCGGCATCAACAACCGTATGCAGGGTTTTCTCGATCTGATGCTTGATATCTTTTGGTCTTTCTTTCGATCTTTTAGACATCGTATTAACTCCGCGAGTGATGCGCTGCAAAAGTATGAGTTTCATTTATCATATCGCTATAGCTTGAGTAGCAAGTACAGCCATGACACAAGATTTTAATGAAGATTTTTATCAACAGGGGTTGGCAAAAGCAAAATCAGGCGATCGCTATGGGGCTATACAAGCCTTTAGCTGCGCGATTGCCGCTAGTTCTCAATTAGCAGAAGCCTACTATCAGCGTGGTTTAGTCCTCTTTGATTTGGGAGATCGCCAAGGTGCGATCGCCGACTATGACCAAGCGCTTCAGCTCAAACCTGATGCTATTGATGTATATATTGCTCGTAGCATTACCCATCTGGCGATCGCGAATATTAGCAGCGCACAGGCTGACATTGCTCAAGCTCTAGAAATTAACCCCAAATCGGCGATCGCGCATCAGTTACTAGGCCTGACCTATAAGCAACAAAACCAAATCGAAAAGGCGATCGCTACTTACAAAAAAGCTGCTAGTTTATTTTTAGAACTTCGTGATGAAAACAATTGCCGTCGTTGCATCGAAAGCTATAAACCTCTAGAAGCTCTATTACCACCATCAACAGAAGATCTATTTGCAAATGTGCACCAAAAAATTGACAAGAGTGACTATACAAATGCTCTGATCGATCTCAATTGGCTTTTACAAATTGACCCCAAAAATGTGAAGGCTTTCTGCTTGCGTGGCTTAGTCTTAAGCAAACTAGGCGATCCTCAAAGTGCGCTCAAAGATCTTAACCAAGCACTATTTCTAGAACCGCAAAACCCAGAAGTTCGTATCGGTCGAGGCAAAATTCGCGTGGAAATTGGAGACGCGCAGGGAGCGATCGCTGATTTTAATGAGTTAATCCGTGAATATCCCAGCAATAGCGAAATCTATAGCCATCGAGCTAAAGCCTACCTCAAGCTCAAAGACTATCGCACCGCAATCGAAGATTTTTCGCGATCGCTAGCTTTAAATAATCAGAGTCCTCAACTTTATTGCGATCGTGCTGAGGCAAGATATGACTTTGGCGATCTTAAGGGGGCGATCGATGACTACCAACAGGCAGCAAATATTTGGTTTAACCAATCGCTCCATGAGCGCTATCAATACGCCCTTACGCGCATCAATCTCTGGCAATCAGAACTAGAAAAACAAACCAAAGAACAGAAGCGTCAACTTGCCAAAGCTGAGGCTGCTATAGATTTGATGCAAATGCCTAGCTTAGAGTTACAACAACGGTTACTCGGTTTAGTCGGCGGCAATATGGCGATCGCACAACGTCTGATCGATATTGCCAAACAAGAAAAACCAAATATGCCTGAAGTTTGGTATTGGCAAAAAGTAATTTTCGATCTAGAAAGCGATCGGTAATAACCAAAAACAAAAATATATCTGCAATTATTTAGGTGATAGTTTCAGAAACAGTGATATTGAACCCGTGACCTTTCCGTTAAATAAAACCTATACAAATTTAGCCCAGAGCAACCTGAACCATAATTTGCTGTTTACTTCCTGCTTCGGCTAAGGGAGAAGGCTCCTTCTTATCCACAGGCATAAAATCCGACTTAACTAGCCGTACTAAATTGATGGCAGCATTAAAATCTCTGTCGCAAATCCATCCACATTCACAGCTATAAAAACGTTCTGATAAAAGCAAAACATCCTTTTTTCTGTCACAACAAGGGCATAGCTTCGATGATGGAAACCAACGATCAGCAACAGTTAATTTACTGCCATAGAGATTAGTCTTATAGGTTAATTGGCGACTAGTTTCATAAAAACCGCTATCAGCGATCGCCTTAGACAGTTTGCAATTAGATAACATTCCTGATACATTCAAGTCCTCAATCACTATTTCGCTGTGGTTTTTAGCTAATTTTGTAGTGAACTGATGAATGAAATCTTTGCGAATATTAGCAATACGAGCATGAAGCCTAGCAATCTTGATTTGAGCTTTGCGCCAATTATTAGAACCAATTTGTTTATTGCGATTACGCCATTGGAGTTTGGTTAACTTGATTTGCAATGTCTTAAATGGTCTTGGTGCGTCTATAGTTTCGCCTGTAGACAATTTGGCAAAACTAAGTAAACCAAGATCAACACCAACAGGACAATCAGTTTGAATCTGTGGGCGTTCCTTAAGTTCTATCTTGAAAGAGATAAACCAACTATCGGCTTGACGGCTAATAGTGACATTTTTAATCGGTACTTGTGGCAACCGCTCATAAGTTCGTAATTTTCCTATAACGGGAACTTGGATACACTTATCGCCTTTGACTTTAATAATGCCGTCGAGAGTAAATGAATCATGCCGTCCCTTCTTTTTAAATTTGGGCGGATTTGATATTTGCTTAAAAC
>JBJTVM010000536.1:0-7156 GCA_046081205.1 Pseudanabaena sp.
GATTAAGCGGCTAGCTAGAAAGACGATTTGCTTCTCTAAATCGATTGTGATGCATGATATTGTCATTGGTCTGTTTATCAATAGATATGAGTTTTGTTCTCAATCCTCCTCTATCTCTCAACAAATGTGACACACTACCAGCTATAGCAATGTAAGACATTTATTGGTAATCTTGCCTTAACTTAAAGCAACATAAGTTCGGCAAAATCTCCAGCAATACCCTCGATCGCAAATTGATCGCAAAAGTCGCGTTACTTACAAACCTATAATTTTTATGGATGCTTTCAGTCCAATACCTCCAGAATGGGTCGAAAAGGCTACACATGCTAACGGGTTTTGTTGTCCTAAATGTGGGCTTCCACCTAGCAAAGCGCAAGCAGTGTGGATAAACCGCCGATCGCCTGTTTATACCGAAAACCATCAACGCAAGTGGCAAGAGTTTTATAAATGTGAATGTCAAGCGGTTTGGTGGGCTTGGAGCAACGATCGCCCACCTTCAGAATTTAGCGATCGCGCTGTTCGCAACACCTATGACGATGATTTAATCTGAGCCAATGAAATCGCAAGTTGTCCTAGTGCTAGCTTTGTTTTTTGTGGCGGGAGCCTATGCCAGCTTTTTACCAGATTGGACAGGTCTTTATACGGTTTTTGGGCTTGGGTTTGCGTTGGCATTGGTGGTTCCTGTCATATGGCGCTTGGGCCCGAAGCGTTGGGTTTATTTGCTAGCGACATTATTAGCGGTTTTTGCTTGCTTTTATATAAAAATTCGCACTCCCCAACCCCAACCTGACGATATTTCTAAATATGCGCCGTTGTCCAATGCGATTGTGCGCGGACAGGTAATCGAAGCGCCTAGCCTGACGCGCAGTGAGAGGGCAAAGTTTCTGTTAGAGGTAAAGGAAATTAATACCTCTGGAAAACTTGACGTTAAGGAACTTACTCAGAATCCTACGGAAAATCCCAGTAGTCCCGAAGTTAAGCCCGATGAGGCTAATAAATTTGTAGCAGCTTCAGGGAAATTATATGTGACTGTGCCATTGATTGAGGTGACAGGTTTACGCTCAGGACAAGCCGTTGAGCTTTCAGGCAGATTGTATTTACCCAATAGATCTGATAATTTTGGAGCCTTTGATTTCAAATACTATTTAGCGCGTCAGGGTGTATTTGCGGGAATGAGTGGGCGATCGCTGATTGAGCAGGGTGATGCGCCTAGCTTTGGCGAATGGTGGTTTGTCAGTCGGATTGTCCGTGCCCATGTGATGGGGGCAGGTGTGCCAGAGGGTTCATTGCTTAGCTCATTGGTTTTGGGTAGCCGAGCCGTAGATTTGCCAAGCGATCTAAAGGATGCATTTATTCAAGCAGGATTAGCGGCTGTATTAGCAGCTTCAGGCTTTCAGGTGACATTGGTTCTAGGTGCGGCGATCGCCTTAACGCGCAATAAATCACTCAAATTCCAATTTGTGATTGGGAGCTTGTGCTTAGGGGGATATTTACTATTAACTGGTGCGAGTCCGTCGATTTTGCGAGCCGTGGTGATGGGCTTTGGCAGTTTGATTGGTCTGGTAGTGCAACGCCGTAGCCGTCCTGTGATTGGGCTAATTGTTACGGCTGTACTGTTATTGCTTTATCAACCGCTTTGGGTTTGGGATTTAGGTTTTCAGTTTAGTTTTCTGGCTACATTTGGACTGATTACCACCTCACGCTCAATTTCTGAGCGTTTAGAATGGCTACCACCTGCGATCGCTGAATTGCTTTCTGTCCCGATCTCCGCCTATATCTGGACATTACCTTTACAGCTATTTGTATTTGGTAAACTTTCCCCCTATAGCTTGCTAGCCAATGTCCTGACGACTCCCTTAGTTTCTATATCTACCTATGGTGGTCTGATTAGCGGTGTCCTAGGAATTATCTTTGTGCCAATTGGAGCCGCGATCGCTTGGTTTCTCTACCCATTACTACATTGGATGATCAATCTCGCTCAATGGCTAAATACTTTACCCAATGCCAGTACTAGTGTTGGGGCGATCTCACTCTGGCAAATGTTGTTAGCCTATGCATTATTCATCGCGATTTGGGTAGTGCCTTGGTTTGGCAAGATGCAGCGTTGGACGATCGGTTTTGTCTTAGCTTGCGTAGTTTTGTTCGTTCCCAATGCGATCGCTCAAGCTAATGCATTTCAAGTGACATTGCCAGCATTTAATGATGTGCCGATTATGTTGATCAAAAATCAAAATCAAACTGTGTTGATTAACACTGGCGATCAACAATTTGCTGGCTTTACATTGCAACCTTTTTTGCAAAAGCTCGGTGTTAATCGCATTGATTGGGCGATATCTACCGACACACAACCCGATGTTAGCGATGGCTGGAATACTTTGATATCTAATTCTTTAGCGATCGCCCAGTTTCGTGATATCAGTCTCGGTGTCACCCCAAAACCCTATCAAAATCTTCAACAAGCTCTCGCTAATGCCAAAACTCCCCTAGCGTCCCTGAAGGCAGGGGAAACACTGACGATTAACAATCAGGTAGACATTCAACTCCTTAACCAAGCGCCTGATGTGGTTAAAATCAAAACAGGTGAGCTATCTTGGTTGCTATTACCAAATGCTGATTCCAAATATCAACAGGCGATCATCGCCAAAAAAGAGCTACTTCCTAAACTATCAGCGAATATTCTCTGGTGGACCGGGGGCCAAATTGAGCCAGCTATTTTGCAAGCCATCAATCCTAAAATCGCGATCGCCTCAGCAACGAGTGTAGTGGAAGCAATGGTCAACCAGTTCTATGAAGCTAAAATTAGAGTATTTTGGACAGGTCGTGATGGCGCGATTCAGTGGACTCCTGATAAAGACTTTCATACCCTCCGTGATCAACAGGACACGCGATCGCCCATCTAATCCCGAAGCCCAAAATGGCGTAGCCATTGTGGGCTTTCAAAGCCCTTACAGGGTTTGGTTTTTAATTCACATAAATGTTTCCACACTTCTGTGAATTGGTATATAGCCTGTATCAGGCTAGTGAAGTACAGGTTTGTTTCCCCGCCGAAGGCGGGGAAACAAACCTCTGTACCTCGCTTGATTGAAAAACGCTATAAGAAATCTCAATTTAACTAATCTAAATATATGAATAAGCGATCGCTCCTTTTCCCGATTATTCTTGCTAGCCTTACATTTACAACTTTACCTGCGGCGGCTCAATATACTGGACTAGGTAAAGATAGCGTTGATCCTGCAATACTCAAGCGTTACGCTCCCCCTGCATTACCACCCACAGTAACGCGACCAATCGAGTCAATTTTGGATGTGCGATCGCCAGGGCTAGGAATGGTCACACCCGATGGCAAGCAGATGTTCTTTACATGGGGAATTACAGGCACGGTGCAGGTATGGCGACTGGATGGAGCGCAAAAATTCCCTATACAAGTAACAGGTGGACAAGATGCCACTACTATTTCAGGGATGACTCCCGATGGTAAATATCTCTTACTATCTCGCGATCGCCAAGGCGAGGAAAATCCGGGACTATATTTGCAATCTACTAAGGGGGGTGAGTTAGAAGAAATACAACATTTAGCAGGGGTAAGGACTTCACTGCAATATATCGGTAATGATTCGCGCACAATTTACTTCAGTGCCAATGATATTAAGCCCGACTCGGTTGTAATCTATCGCTACGATTTGCAAACTAAGAAAAAAGTGCAAATCTCTGGAGGCGATGGCATTTGGTGGATTGCCGATGTGTTTGTCAATCCAGAAACAGGCGATCGCGAGAAGTTTATCTTTGCGAAAGCAACGGGCAGTCTATCCCGTGAATATTACGAATATGATGTGAAAACTCGCCAAACTACACCAATGCTCGGACAGAACGAGCAGGAAGAGTATGGGGTTACCTATGGTGTTAGTAAAGATGAATATCTAGTATTAACGCCAAAATTTGGTGAATTTCGTCGCCTTTATCGTTACAAAGACAAAAAATTTACACCAATTACGCCAGAACTAAAAGCGGATATATCGGAATTTGATATTGATGATCAACGTCAGCGCATCCTTTACTCAATTAATGATGGAGGTTACACACGCCTAAAGGCGATCGCGGCAAATACTTTTGAGGAAATAAAATTGCCTGAGTTTGCCAATGCCGATCATATCTACACAGGCTCTACTACTCGCAATGGACGTTTTACAACTATCGGTGTCGAAACTGCTCAAGCCCCCCGCCTCAGCTATGTTTATGATTGGCAGACTCAGAAACTCACCCAATGGGTAATGCCTAGCACACCCGAAATCGATACTAGTAAGTTTGCCAAGGCTAAGCTCGAAAACTACACAACAAGGGATGGCGTATCAATTCCCATGTTTATCTATAACTCACCGCAATGTGAAAATACTGCTCAAAAGCCTCTGGAAAAGCCTTGTCCTATAGTTGTACATTTTCATGGGGGGCCCGAAGCACAGAGTAAAGCTGGATTTAATCGTTATGCACAGTTATTTGTGAATGCAGGATTTGTATTTGTGGAGCCAAATGTGCGGGGTAGTGATGGCTATGGCAAAACTTGGCTGAATGCTGATAATGGTCGAGATCGCCTCAAAGTTATCACCGATATCGAAGACGCTGCTATCTACATTCGCAAAAATTGGCAAATCAACGGGATCGAGCCCAAAATCGGTATCGTTGGCGGTAGCTATGGGGGCTATGCTGCGCTGATGGGGATGTCTAAGTTTGCAGGTAGTTATGATGCAGGTGTATCAAGTGTTGGCATTAGCAATCTGCTCACATTTTTAAACAATACTGCTCCCTATCGCCGCATTTTAAGAATTAGTGAATATGGTGATCCTGTCAAAGATCGCGAGGCGCTAATTGAGTTATCACCTGTAACCTATAGCGATCGCATCAAAGCCCCTTTACTCATCATCCAAGGCGCAAACGATCCCCGTGTCCCCGTTGGTGAGGCGATCCAAATCCAAAAAATCCTCGAACAGAAAAAAATCCCCTCGCAACTCGTCATCTTCCCCGATGAAGGTCACGGCTCCAGCAAACGCAGCAACCAAGTCCTAGAAATTGGCTACACCCTCGATTTCTTTAAAAAGTATCTACAAAACTAGCCTTTAGAAAAAAGGTAAAGTATTGGGCTAACCTTTTCTCTATTTTGCAGATTAAAATGTTGCTTTATAATTTTCTAATAAATTGCCAAAAACTATGATTACAGATATCTCAATTCAAAATTTCAGATGTTTTGAGAACACATCAGTTTCTGGATTTAAAGATGTAAATTTAGTCATTCGACTCAACGCTAAAAGTAAAAAATAAAATAAAAAAGAGCGCTTTCTAATTAGAAAGCGCTCTTTTTATAGACAAGATTAAGAGTTAACTTTGCCGTAGAATACGCCACGAATGATTACTTCCTTGGGTTCAACACCGCCAAGGTCATTATCAGAGGTTTGCTCAGTCTCAAACGTACCAGCGATTTCACCAGTATCAGCATTCAACTTAGCGATTTGTAAGGACATCGTACCTTTGGAGGTAGAGTCATCCTTAACACTTCTGTTATCAAAAGAGTTACGCTTTGCAGGTAAAGCTTCAGCAGAGTCATAACCGATCGCTAGACCACGACCCTTAGGATCGATAAAGCCAGAACCACGATAGGTAGGTACATCAGTAGCACCAACGAAGTCAACTGATGTAGTAATGCCATTTACTCCAGGAGCAGTTTTAGCATTGAACCCTTTAATGGTGAACAAAATTGCTACTAGTTCACCACCAGGCATTTTGACGGTAATAGGTTGATAGTCCAGACCATCGGTTTCTACCAAAGATAAGCTGCCATCGCTATTACCAGTAACAGTTGCCTTAACAAAGTCAAGGCTAGAAGTTGAACGAGTCATCAACTTGCTAGCGACAAACTCAGCCTTTTTGCGTTTGTTGCTGGGTTCTTCTTTAACAAAGAATGAAGTTGGTTCTAGGCAAAGATCTGTAATTTCCACAGATTGACCAGATTTAATGGGAATAAAGTTACGACCGCCGCGAGAAGAACCTAAGATGTCAGAACATTTATTTGCTAAGCCAGTATTTACAATTTGATCATAGGTCAAGCCTGGTTCAACAGCAGCGATCGCAGTACTTGCAAACACGCCGCTTGCTACTAACATACATAAACTGATACACAATGTAAAGATTGCTTTCGTAAAACTACGAAATTTCATAAATAACCTCTTCTTAATTTAGCGGGATTTAACAGGTAGTATTTTAGAGTTAGGACAGATTGTGCAAAGCGCAGCCTATGATAACTCTTTAAAAAAAATACGATCTAGTTTGGGATTTTAAATTGAGATCGTTATGGAGTTGGTCGTGCTTTAGACTAGCCATAGAGGTTAGCTAACTAAAGACTTAATTTGTAAAATTCCAATCATCATATTATCGCGCACGAGGGTACTTAGCTTGGCACAAACAGAAATCCAATCACAGAACCAATCACAACAAGGTCAAATTACTGATTTATCTGAGCTTGAGACGATCAGCGATCGCTTATTTCAAATTGCTGAGGATCAGCAAAGCAACCCAGCTAATCTTTTGCAAATATTACGAGTCTTAGAATCAATCCATAAGCGCATTCGTGATGATTTATTTCAGCCTGCTTTACCGACTAGTCGGCATGAGCTATTTAATCTTTTGCGTGATATTGAAACAAATGGCGGCTGGCCGCATATTTATCGGATGAAAATCAATGAAATTTGCCGCTTCTTAGCACAGCCTGAAGAATTAGAAGAATAAACTAATGTCAGTTCGACGAGAGCAAAAAATGGTAAGAATCGCTGAGAGGTTCTCACCATTTTCTGCCATTTGCGCCGGGCAAAGCACGCCGCAAATGGCTATATCGAACTCACGTTAAACTAAGATTTTTGCCAAAGTTCACTCCTTAAGTTTGTACCAAAAAGCAGAAGATGCATTTTCAGCCTCTTCTGCTTTTTGATTTTTATACTAGGGCTAGACGCGACGATATTGCTGATAAGCAGCAAAAAACAGTCCGCCGAGGGTAATGAAAATAAGACCGAGGCAAATGCCTGACAAAATTGGTTCTACCATAAATATTTATTAAACTCACTGACTTATATAGTTTAACGTCAATTCGACGAACGCGCAAAATTGTAAAAATCGC
>JBJTVM010000537.1:0-9022 GCA_046081205.1 Pseudanabaena sp.
TGCTAATGAATTGTTTGAACAATGCCTACAACTGGATAGAAATGATGCCCGCACATTAACCAGCTATGCCAATTCATTAGTGCAGCAAAGACTATTTCAACGTGCTTCTGAGTTGTTTAAACAATGCTTAAAATTAGAGCCAAATAATTTTCGTGTATTAACTAGTTTTGCAAATACATTAGTAGAACAAGGAGAATATCAACAGGCAAATGAATTATTCGAACAATGCTTACAATTAGATAAAAATGATATTCTTACATTAAACAGCTATGCAAATGCTCTAGTGAAACAAGGAGAGTATCAAACTGCTAATGAATTATTTGAGCTTTCATTAAAATCAGATAAAAGTAATATCCCTACATTGGTTAGCTATGCAAATGCCTTAGTACTGCAAAGACAATATCAACGCGCTTCTGATTTCTTTGAACAATGCGTACAATTAGATAGAAATGATGTCCGCACATTAAACAGCTATGCAAATGCCCTAGTTCAATCCTGTTCATGGCTGCGACTAATCGAACTTTGCCCAAATGATTCCTATGCTCGATTGCAGTATGCTAAGCAACTTGAGGCAGAAGAAAATATTATGGAAGCACTTACACAACTCTTAGCAATTGACTTAGACACACAAAAGACTTATCACGCTAATATTATTCGATTAAATCTTGGGCGATTGTATTACCGATTGGGGCAAATTGATCGAGGAAAACAATTTTTTGAAGAAGCGATCGCTAACTCTGACGAACAAGATAAAACCATTCTCTATGCTGCCCGTAGCCTTTTAGCAACCAATCCAAATAGTCAAGAAGCAATTAACCTATTACTCAAAATTCAAGAAGACTCACCTCGCTATGCTGAAGCCATGAAAGCGATCGCCCTTAACGCTGATGAAGAAACTTCTTACGAGTTATTTGGAGCAGATGAAGAGCAAATTGATGATATCGAAATGCTTTATCGTGCCATGTATCACAAAATTGGTAACGAAATAGCAGTACTGCGCTCTATTTCCTATCGACTGCTTAAGAGAATGGAAGGAGAACACCCTCTCGTTAAGGAAATTGTCAATGATCTTGAAAAGTTACAGCAAGGCATCGCTAGTCAGAGAGCCAATGAAAAAGCCGGGATCGCCAAGGTTTCTCATAGTAACTACAAACAGCTAATAGAAATTGTTTCCAAGACTGCCCATGATATCTCTGACGAAGTAAACAATCAACTCGCCGTCATTGAGTCCAAAACTCGCCGCGCCATCCGTAAACTTGCGGCTGAAAATCCCCATTACCAGCAGTTTGAAAAATTTCTTTTACAGTTAAAGATTACCCAGAAAGCTATCAACGATCTTAAATCGATTAACGAAGGTAAAACCATTCGGAGAAATCGCTTTTTAGTGCATCAATTATTTGAAAAATGGGAGCCAGAAAACTGGACAAGCCAACCGCGCATCGATGGTGTGCGGATTCGCCTTGATATTCGCAATCCAGACTCAGAATTTAATGGTGATGAAGAAAAAATCAAAAGCATTCTCAATGAACTGGTGGAAAATTCACTCAAACACAATCACGGCAACTCTAATTTGTCTATTCGTGTGTATTCCAGTGATATCGACAATCCTATGGACATAGGCAGTCCGACTATCCCTGGCAATCGCAAATTTTTATACATCGAATTTACAGATAACGGTCAAGGTGTACCAACCGACAAAAAAGATTGGATCTTTCAACCCCTAAAAACCACATCCCCCGAAGACAAAGGTAGCGGCTTGGGGCTATTCATAGCGCGTAAAACCATCAAAAAAATGGGCGGACAAATTCGGGAAGTTGGCGAAGCAGGTAAAGGAGTAAGATTTCAGATATATTTACCATATTTATAATCAAATACCTTCCAGTAAAGCATTGTAAAATCATTCACAAAATAGGCAACCATGCAAACTGAAAACGTCCATCTCTTAGTAATCGAAGACCGAGCCGATAACTTGAATGAATTGCTAACGTGGCTACGCGAAGACTTTGGTTATCAGGAAATAGTCACCGCCACCACCACCGCAGAGGCATTGGAAAAACTGGCAGATCCCTTTGATGTCATAGTTTCCGATATGCGAATGTACGATGAAGCTGACGCAGGTTTTACGATTCTCGATTGGGTGCAACAGCGTAATCTATCGGCAGTCGTCATTATTTTCACCGCTAACGAGTCCTTAGAAGACTGCTATCGTGCGTGGAAATCAAAGGCTTGGGACTACATATCCAAAAATCCGCCCACAGGCAACGCCTTTGAGACCCTCAATGACTCGATTCAAGAAGCGATCGCCTATCTCAATCGCTGGGGCAATCTCCCCAATCAACAATGGTTGGAAGAAAATCAGCAAGATCTAGAAGCCAAATATTGGGGACAATACATTGCGATCGCCAATCAAGTTATCATCGAATCAGCAGATACAGAAGAGGAACTATACCAACGCTTAGAAGAAAGAAAGCTAAGAAGATTTACGACAACCATTAAGAAAATTGGCGACTTGCGACCAATATCAGAACTAATCCAATTAGGCGAAAGTGACAAACTAGAATTCAAAAGTTCCTTGCAATGGGATTTGCGAGAGAGCAAAGAAAACAAAAAATTGCAGCTTAGTGTCCTCAAAACAATCGCCGCTTTCTTAAATGCTGATGGTGGCACTTTATTAATTGGTGTTGAGGACGATGGCAAGATTTTTGGACTGTCTAAAGACTTAGATTGTTTAAGTAATCGAAATCTTGATCAATTTGAAAGACATCTTGTACAGCTTATTGAAACTAGCATCGGCAAAAAATTTCTACCATATTTAAAACTTCGATTTGTCAAAATCAACGATCAAGATGTTTGCGGTGTTTATGTCCGCAACTCTCCAGAAGCAGCATTTTTAAAATCAGAAAAAGGTATAGAATTCTATATCCGTACTGGCAATTCAACGCGATCACTGAATCCTATGGAAATATACGAATATGCGGTTACTAAGAGCAAGATAGATCGGTGATAAATCCCTTGAAGCGAACTGTAAAATAGGCATAGCTCAAATCATGAAAAAACTCTATGCCCGTAACTGTTGAACAATTTCTAAACTCTGAAATCCTCAAACCTGCCCTTTATATTGGGTAACGAGTTTGGCGCAGTGCATAAACCTTGGGATCAAGCGATCGTGCGTAGGTCGCTCACCTATCCTGAAATTTATGAGGTGGGTGCGTCAAACTTGGGACATATAATCCTTTACAGCATTATCAATGCTCAAGATGGGCAGCTATGCGATCGCCTATAATACCAACTAGATAGCTAGGATACTTTTGGGATTAGCTGATGCTACAAGTAGATCGTCAATATCTACCCACCAGCGAAGAATTACCAGATTCTGACGATACGCCTGTGGATAACGAAGACCAAAATTTTTTGCCGAATTTACTATTATTCTTATTGGAAGACATTTGGAAAAGTCGTGATGAGCTATCTTACCGCCGATGAAAGAGCCGAAAGATCGGAGCGACTAGCTGCTAGATTAAGGGAATTAGGAGAAGATCCTAATTTACTCTAATCTATAGAGAGTTTGCGATGCGTCCCTTCTGTGTTTTTTGGTTACAAGAAAACCTATGCTCCTGAGTCTCAAAATTGAAAATTTTGCCCTGATTGATCGCTTAGAGCTTGAGCTTTACGCAGGACTAAATATTCTCACAGGTGAAACAGGAGCCGGCAAATCAATTGTCCTTGATGCTCTCGATGCTGCGCTTGGAGGTAAAGTATCAGCGCGAATGCTACGAACTGGAGCAGATCGCGCCAATATTGAAGCGACTTTTTCGACTAATCAGGCGATCGCCCAGTGGCTAGAGATACAAGAAATTGATGCCATTGATGCCGAAACGCTGATGTGCAGCCGCGAAATTACGGCAAAGAGCAATCGCACCCGCATTAATGGCGTAGTTGTTAATAAGCAGCAGATTCAAGAATTGCGCGATCGCCTTGTCGAGATTACAGCTCAGGGTCAGACGATCTTACTGAGTCAAGCTGCTCAACAAAGGGAATGGCTAGATAGTTTTGGCGATCAAGCTTTTAGTCAGGCTTTGTCATTGCAAAGGCAAAAAGTAGCAAAACTATTTGAAGCAAAGGAGCGATCGCGTAAAGCTTTATTTGATCGTCAACAGAATGAACGCAATCGGTTACAGCATTTGGACATGTTGCGCTATCAACTCAAGGAACTGGAAGCAGCAAATTTAAATGATCCCGATGAATTAGATCAGCTCGAAAGCGATCGCAATCGGCTAGCCCATAGTGTGGAATTACAGAAGCAGGGCTATGCTGTGTATGAAGCGCTCTATCAGAATGATGATGGCAGTGCCTGTGCAGATTTGTTAGGACAAGCAGAATCAATTCTTACAGAAATGGTCACCCTTGATCGTGAAGCTGAGGGCATTCTTGAACTAGTTTCTAGCGCTCTTGCTCAAGTCGAAGAAGCAGGGCGACAGATCAACAATTATGCCAATCGTCTTGAATCTGACCCCGAACAATTGGAAGCGATCGAACAACGAATTAATAAAATCAAGCAAATCTGTCGTAAATATGGCACACTTCCCGAAGCGATCGCCTATACCGAAAAGTTGCAACTGGAACTTGCTGAACTCACCGATCAAAGCATTTCCATTGAAGATTTAGAACGTAAAGCTGCGGCTGACTTACAGGCTTTGCTGAAGGCTTGTAAGAAATTGACGGAACTGCGTCGGCAAACGGCGATCGCTCTCGAACAGGTGCAAATTGATGCTTTGAAAATGCTGGCGATGGAAAAAGTTCGCTTTCAGGTGGGGATTTATCCGAGTGAACCTAATGCATTAGGTAGTGATCTGATTGTCTTTGAGTTCAGCCCTAATCTTGGTGAGCCTTTGCAACCTCTGGCGGAAACTGCTTCAGGAGGAGAAATGAGCCGATTTCTATTAGCGCTGAAAACCTGTTTTGTAAAGCAGAAAACCCAAGATTCTCAATCAGAACCTGATGAATTTAATCATGCCAAGGTTGGCACAATGGTATTTGATGAAATTGATGCTGGCGTATCAGGTCGTGTTGCCCAAGCGATCGCGACACAGCTTTGGCAATTAAGCCGTAGTTCTCAAGTCCTTTGCGTGACCCATCAGCCATTAATCGCTGCGATTG
Source organism: Pseudanabaena sp. (assembly GCA_046081205.1). Lineage (GTDB taxonomy): Bacteria > Cyanobacteriota > Cyanobacteriia > Pseudanabaenales > Pseudanabaenaceae > Pseudanabaena. The sequence goes on from JBJTVM010000537.1 coordinate 5,158, forward strand.
CTGATCGACATTTCCATGTCAGTAAACAGGTGATCGGCGATCGGACTCAAGTACAAATTCGTCTCTTAGAATTGGAAGAACGGAAACAGGAGCTAGCGCAGATTGCTTCAGGAATGAATGTTGAGGAAGGGAGAGAAGGAAAAAGGAAAAAGGAAAAAGGAAAAAATATGGATAAGGAGAGTGTCAGTAGTACGGTGTCTCAGGCGATCGCTTTTGCTGAGTCGTTGCTAGAGCAGGCTGCTACGATCAAGGCTAGTAGTTAAAATATATTAAGGTAGCCCTGCACTAATCGTGTGGGCTAAAAGCTTAAGGCTGCTGTGAATAAAAAATGATCTTTCCTACTATTTAAAGCTATGACAACTCAACCTCAAACTGATAAACAACCTTGTACCGAGACTAAACAAGAACCCATTCTCTGTAATCACTGTTTGCGTACAGCTACTAATGGCATTAAATGTCAGGGTATCTGTGTTGCTGATAGTGGGTATTAAATTATTTACACTAATTTACACTAGGGGCATATCTATCAACAGTATTCTTAAAAGAGTAATGATGTGTGGTACTTTGCGCCGCACATTATCGCTCCTTATCGCATTAATTTATGTCACAACCAACGATTGAATCAGTTTTACAAGAAAAACGCTTGTTTGAACCATCGTCAGAGTTCTCTCAGGCAGCCCATATCAAAAGTCTTGCGGAATATCACCAAATTTATGATCGCGCCAAAGTCGATCCTGCTACCTTCTGGGCAGAGTTAGCTGAGCAGGAACTCCATTGGTTTGAAAAATGGCACACCGTTCTCGACTGGCAACCACCATCGGTGAAATGGTTTGATGGTGGCAAAATTAATATTTCCTATAACTGTCTTGATCGTCACTTGACCGCTTGGCGCAAAAACAAAGCAGCCCTAATTTGGGAAGGTGAAAATGGCGACTCGCGCACGCTGACCTATGCCCAATTGCATCGCGAAGTTTGTCAGTTTGCCAATGTCCTCAAGCAATTAGGAGTTCAAAAAGGTGATCGCGTTGGTATTTATATGCCAATGATTCCTGAAGCCGTGATCGCGATGCTTGCCTGTGCCAGAATCGGCGCAGTCCATGGTGTGGTATTTGGTGGATTTAGTGCTGAGGCTTTACGCGATCGCCTTGTCGATGCCAAAGCAAAACTCGTCATTACCGCCGATGGTGGTTGGCGCAAAGATGCGATCGTGCCATTAAAAGAGCAAGTAGATAAGGCGATCGCCAATGGAGCCGCACCTTCTGTTACTGATGTCTTGGTTGTGAAACGGACAGGTCAAAATACGCATATGACCGCAGGGCGCGATCATTGGTGGCATGACTTACAACTGGGGGCTTCTGCTAAATGTGATGCAGAGCCAATGGATAGTGAAGATATGTTATTCGTTCTCTACACTTCTGGTAGTACTGGCAAGCCGAAGGGAGTTGTGCATACGACGGCTGGCTATAATCTCTACAGCCACATGACCACCAAATGGATTTTTGACCTCAAAGATACTGATGTGTATTGGTGTACGGCTGATGTGGGCTGGATTACAGGACATAGCTATATTGTGTACGGTCCTTTATCCAATGGTGCAACTACCTTGATGTATGAAGGAGCGCCTCGTCCTTCTAATCTTGGCTGTTTTTGGGATGTAATTGAGAAGTATCAAGTAAGTATTTTCTATACCGCACCCACAGCCATTCGCGCCTTTATTAAAATGGGTGAACATCATCCTAATACTCGTGATTTGACATCACTGCGTCTATTGGGAACCGTCGGTGAGCCGATTAATCCTGAAGCTTGGATGTGGTATCACCGCGTGATTGGTGGTAGTCGCTGTCCAATTGTGGATACATGGTGGCAAACAGAGACGGGTGGAGTCATGATTACAGCACTTCCTGGAGCAGTTCCCACCAAACCAGGCTCAGCAACACTTCCATTCCCTGGGATTATCCCTGATATTGTCGATCTTGAAGGTAATGCTGCCCATGAGAACGAAGGTGGTTATCTAATTGTGCGTCACCCTTGGCCAGGAATGATGCGAACGGTTTACGGTGACCCAGAGCGTTTCCGTAAGAGCTATTGGGAGCATATTCCCCCCAAAGATGGTAACTATGTCTATTTTGCGGGTGATGGCGCTCGTAAGGATGAGGATGGATATTATTGGGTGATGGGTCGCGTTGATGATGTAATTAACGTCGCTGGTCACCGTTTGGGAACGATGGAAATCGAATCAGCGCTAGTTTCTCACCCTGCGGTTGCTGAAGCTGCTGTAGTTGGTAAACCTGATGAGTTAAAGGGTGAGGATATCTTTGCCTTTGTGATTTTAGAGGGCGATCGCCAACCTAGTGAAGAACTCGCTAAGGAACTCAAAAAACACGTTGTCGGCGAAATTGGGGCGATTGCTCGTCCGAATGAGATTCGCTTTGCGGAAGCCTTACCTAAAACACGATCGGGCAAAATTATGCGGCGTTTACTGCGATCGCTAGCTTCTGGTCAAGAAATCACCAGCGATACTTCTACCCTAGAAGATCGTTCGATTTTGGATAAGTTACGCGAAGGTGCTTAACAAAAAGAGGCTGTGCATTGCACAGCCTCTTTTTGTTATTTAAGCTCTGCCAGAGCTTTACGGGCTTGGTTTAAACCATCAATGTTGCCTTGTTGATTAAAGAATCTTTCAGCACTTTCTAACATCTTGCGAGCTTCGATCGCTCGTTGTTGAGTCGCTAATAACTTTCCTAAGGCTAGATACGTTGGTGCGTCCTGTGGTTCAGCTTCGAGAATTTGGCGATAAGCGACGATCGCACCCGATAGAGAACCTTGCTGAATATAGATATCAGCGATCGCCCGTTGTAACTCAATCAAATTATTGGCAGGAATATTTCTAGCTCCTGCGGCGCGACGAAGAGAGGCAATCGCCTCAGCGTAATTGCCTTCACTTTGAAAGACTTTCGCAATGGCAAGATTGGCTTGAGGGTGACGAGGATTGACTTCTAAGGCGCGTTTGTACTTAGCGATCGCCTCTTGATATTGATTTTGCTCAGCAAACAAACCACCGAGTGCTACCAGTACATCAGCGTCAAAAGGAGCAATTTTATCAGCTTGGTTATAAGCAGCTAATGCTCCTTGACGATCTCCTGAGAGCTTCAAAGCATAACCCAAGTTTAGATGAACTTTGGCATTCCGAGGTGCAATGGCGATTGCTTGGCGATAGATTTTGGCAGCTTCGGCATATTGCTTTTGTTCAGTCAACAAGAAGCCAACACTATTGTAAGCATCTATATTTTGGCGTTCCAAGGTGATCACGCGGCGATAGGCGGTTAACGCGCTAGGATAGTCTTTAATGCGGACATAGACAAAACCTAGTGCATTAAAGGCTTTAGCATTATTGGCATCTAATTTGGTGGCTTTATCTAGAGTCGCGATCGCCTCAGAATAATTATTCTGCTGGGTAAGTAAAAAGCCAAGACTAGTCAAAATGCGCGAGTTTTTTGGCTCTAGGTTAGCCGCCTGCTGATAAGCAGCGATCGCCCCTGCAATATTATTGTTTTGCCATAGTTGCCGCCCTTGCCTGATCCATTCTGTTGCATCTTTTTTGGTTTGAGCATAGACACTTTCAGAAATCGGCATAGCGATCATCCCTGCGATCGCCATTACTAGAGCAAGATTTGTCAGTTTGGTGAGTGAACGAAACAAAGGCATAAGCTTTCTGATTTACATTAATTAATTTCTATATAGCGTTTTTCAATCAAGGGAGGTACATAGGTTTGTTTCCCCGCCTTCGGCGGGGAAACAAACCCGTCCTTCCCCAACCTGATACAAGCTATGATTCCGGGCTTCCCTGCAAAATAAGGAACCGACT
>JBJTVM010000538.1:0-2750 GCA_046081205.1 Pseudanabaena sp.
ACCAATTCACAGAAGTGTGGCTAAACTTCTGTGAATTAAAAACCAAACCCTTACGGGGTTTTGAAAGCACAAAATGGCGTAGCCATTTTGTGCTTTGGTATAAAATGATATTAATGGCGCATTAGCAAGAATGTCAGAAACATGTAGAACATGGACGGAAGTTCAGCAAACATTTCAGAAAATATGGGGATATGACGATTTGCGCCCATCTCAAAGGGCTGTGGTTACCAGCTTGTTGAAGGGACAAGATAGTTTGGCAATTATGGCGACAGGTGGCGGTAAGTCCATTTGTTTTCAATTACCAGCAATAATCAATCAAGGGTTAACTTTGGTAATTTCTCCATTACTTGCCCTGATGGAAGACCAAGTTAGGGACTGCAAATCGCGAAATCTTTCCGCAGCTTGTTTGCATAGCAATTTATCGCAAATAGAGCGCCGCGAAATTTTGCGTAATCTTTCAAACACTAGCTTGCTTTATGTTTCGCCAGAAACCCTTTTGAGTGAGCCTGTCTGGGACAAACTCAGCGATCGCCAGTTAAAAATTTCAGGTTTAATGCTCGATGAAGCCCATTGTCTAGTGCAGTGGGGGGACTCATTTCGACCGAGCTATCGTCGATTAGGAGCCGTGCGCTCGGCTTTAATGGCTCAAAAGCCCGATCATCATCCACACATTACCCTAGCTGCATTTACCGCAACTGCCGATCACGATACGACTGCGGAGTTGCAAACTTGTTTAAATCTAGAGAATCCCCATATTGTCCGTACTAGTCCCTATCGCTCACATCTGAGTTTGCAAGTGGCGATCGCTTGGACACCCGCAGGACGCAAATCCCGTGCCCTCAAATTTATCCACGATCGCCAAGGACAGTCGGGATTGATCTATGTACGTAGTCGCCGTGATGCAGAGATGCTAGCCGCTTGGTTACAAGAAAATTCCTTTAAAACTGCCGCTTATCATGCAGGCTTACCATCCCAAGAACGAAGACATATCGAGCAGCAATGGCTAACTAATCAATATCCCTTTGTGATCTGCACCTCAGCCTTCGGACTTGGTATTAATAAACCAGACACCCGTTGGGTCTTGCATTTTCATCCGCCTTTGACACTTTCAGAATATATCCAAGAAATTGGACGGGCTGGACGCGACGGCAAACCTGCGGAGGCGTTGATGTTAGTCAGCGAACCAACAGGATTACTCGATGATAGCGATCGCCAAAGGGTAAATTTCTTCTTGCAACAGCAGCAAAAAATCCAACAACAAGCTCTCGCTCTTTTGCCTAAGATCCCGAAACAAGGAAAGTTCACCGAAGTTGCCAAATTATATCCTGATGCGGCGATCGCTCTTGGACTGTTGCATCGTGCAGGTCATCTCACATGGAAAACACCATTTGTATATGAAATTCATGACTCACATAGCCCACGACAAAAACTAAAACTACAAATGGGGGATCAATGTAAGATCGGGCAAATGCAAGCTTATACTCACTTAAAAGATAATCGCTGGGCTTTTTTACTTGATAACTTTGGTTTTGAGGAAGAATCCAAGTTACTGCTAAAATCAAAGAGCTAACTTAACTTTTCTTAACAACAGGGAAATATACGTGTCGTCTTTGACTATTCATCGGATCAATCTTGACAACCCGCTGACTGATACATCTTCAACATCTCAAACCGAGCTTCCGTTTACCTTCCAAGATGTAAAAGCTGCGATTCCTGCTGAATGTTTTGCTCCTAACGTATGGCGATCGCTTGCCTATTTTTTTGCCGATACTGCGATTATTGTGGGCTTATATGCCACTGCTGCTTACTTAGATGCATGGTGGTTTTATCCAATTTTTTGGTTTGCTACGGGGACAATGTTCTGGGCTTTCTTCGTAGTTGGTCACGACTGCGGGCATGGCTCTTTCTCACGGATTAAATGGCTAAATAATTTAGTTGGACACTTGACCCATATTCCGATCCTCGTGCCATATCATGGCTGGCGCATCAGCCATCGTACCCATCACCAAAATACGGGTAATATTGACACCGATGAAAGTTGGTACCCTGTTACTGAAAGTCAATACAAGGCGATGGACTGGATTGGTAAATTCATCCGCTTTGATGCCCTGTTGTTTGCCTATCCTCTGTACTTATTCAAGCGATCGCCTGCACGTCCCACAGCCTCGCATTTTGTACCCAACAACGATCTTTTCCGCGAATCTGAAACTAACGATATTCTCACCAGTAGCATCCTTTTTGCTGCGATGGTTGGCTTTTTAGGATGGTTAGGATTTACCTATGGCTTCCTATTTCTGTTCAAGTTTTATATCGTCCCCTACCTTGTCTTTGTAGTATGGCTTGATTTGGTCACCTACTTACACCACACTGAAGCTGATATTCCTTGGTATCGCGGTAAAGACTGGTACTTTTTGAAGGGAGCACTATCCACCATTGATCGTGATTATGGAATCTTCAATGATATCCACCACAATATCGGCACTCATGTCGCTCACCACATCTTTATTGGCATTCCTCACTATCACCTTAAGACTGCGACTGAAGCGATCAAACCAGTTTTAGGTTCATATTACCGAGTTTCCAACGAGCCAATCTGGAAATCCTTTTTTACTTCTCAAAAGGCTTGTATCGCCGTCCCTGACTCAGGTGGGGCTGTATATTACAGCAATCAACTTACAGATTAAAAAATGATCCCAAAAGAGAGCAGCAGTTCTCATTATGAAACTGATTTTGGTGTTTCCAGTGACTTC
>JBJTVM010000539.1:0-6877 GCA_046081205.1 Pseudanabaena sp.
GGACAGTTACTTCACAAACAGTTGCAAGAATGCTTGGTATAGTCAGTTTTAATAAACTAACATCTAAACAATGTCTGACAATTGGATTGAAAATCTTAAATATGATGCTCAAGGATTGATTCCTGCGATCGCTCAAGATCACCAAGATGGAACAGTTTTGATGATGGCATGGATGAATCGCCATGCTCTAGAATTAACCGTCTCAACTGGTGAAATTCATTATTGGAGTCGATCTCGTCAAGAGCTATGGCATAAGGGTGCAACTTCAGGGCATATTCAAAAGCTCAAAAAGCTCTATTACGATTGTGATCACGATGTGATTTTGGTCAAAATTGAGCAGGTCGGGGATATTGCTTGTCATACTGGTGCGAGAAGTTGTTTCTTTACAGAAGTACCAATATGAATATTTAACAACTAATGAATGACCTAATTGTAGATTACTACAAGCTGGCATAGGGATACACCTGTATTCCTAAATCTCCATTTAAAACTTTAGCTTTGACTGAAAATGTTCTTTCGATATTGGTGGTAGTAATCACTTCATCGGTTTTGCCAATACACAATAATGCGCCCTTTTCCATCATCGCAATGCGATCGCTATATCTAGCAGCTAGATTCATATCATGCAGCACCATTACTATCGTCAATCCTTGATTACGGTTTAAGTCTTTTAGCAATTCTAGAAGTTCTAATTGATAACGAATATCCAGAAAAGTTGTCGGCTCGTCTAGCAGAATTATTTGAGGATCTTGGGCGAGTGCTAAAGCAATAAAGATTCGCTGGCGCTCACCACCAGAGAGTTTGTCCACAGTGCGATCGCGGTATTGAGTAAGCTGACAAAGCTCTAAGGCTCTCTCGACAGATTCTTTTCCCTGTCGATCTATCTGCCATTGCCACCATGTTTGATGAGGGTTTCGCCCTAAACAAACCATTTGATAGACAGTTAGTCCTTCAGGAGAAATCGGCTGTTGCGGTAAAAACGCCATGTATCGACTAATCGCAGGGCTATGGAGAATATTCTTGCCATTAAGTAAAATAGAACCATTCTGAGGTAGAAGTAATCCACAGATTGTCTTGAGTAATGTGGATTTGCCGCAGCCATTTGCACCAATAATGCTCAACCATTCACCAGTGGCAACTTCAAAATTAATATTCTCTAAAGTCGGAGTTTTACCATATCCACAACTCAAGTTCTTAATTTGTAGAATATCTACTGTCATTTTCAGCAACCAAATTAACAATTCCGAAAGATGAGATGTCGCAATACAAGTTTGCTTATCCCAACTTTTGCCTTTCATTCTATACCTTACTCTATTTGGAGAAATTTCTAATTCTAAATTAAAACTCAACGCCGATAATCCTTCATAAAATTTCTGATGGGGTTATTGCTATGTTGTCACTCTGCTGATATAATTCACTGCATTGTTTGGTTCTAGTGAGGAGCAGTCACTAGAGGAAACGGGGAAAGTTCGGTGTAAATCCGACGCTGTACCGCAACTGTGATGAAAGCCAATTTAGTGCTTTTTTAGTCAGGATGCCCGCCAAATGTCACGTAAACCATATCCCATCTGCGAGTTACAGAATGTGTGATTCTATCAAAGCTTTGCTGTGGCAGGCTAGAATGCTTGTCACGTTGATATCGTTATATAACCACTGGACAAACTATTCACTAGTTTGTCGTTTTTTGCATTTGCGTTTTTTGTATTTACAGCGATCGCCTCTTCCTAGCTTACTTTGTAATTAGCAGAATTACAGGAAAAGAATCTCATATCTATCTCAACCCAAACATTAGGTTAGCTTCTCATTGAGAAAAGTTGAGAAATCAAGAAAACACTGGAATCTTTAAATTGTGCGATTGCGCGAAAAACTAAAATGACGCAACATAAACTCTTTGTTTGTACCCTTTGTCGATTTTCAAAAACAGAAAAAGAATATGAAGGCTTGAGAGGTGGACAGCATCTATTTAATACTCTCAGCGAAAAGTTGGAAGAATTTGGCGATCGCTTACAAGTTGAGCCTGTGAAGTGTATGGCAGCTTGCGATCGCGCCTGTGCGGTTGCCTTTACAGGAGCGAATAAGCATACGTTTATTTTTAGCGATCTGCACCCGTTAGAGGCGGCAACTGATGTATCGCAATTTTGCCAACAATATTTAGAGCATCCCACGGGAGCCGTCCCCTACCAAAAGCGTCCAGAGGCGATCAAGCGCAAACTTTTTGTGGTGTTGCCGCCCTCATAGATTTCTTTGTAACTATTAATAGGCAAGAATCCTAGCCGAGTCACCGAAAACAAGGGTTGACACAATTACCGCCTATATGTGATTGTTAAATTATGAGAATGATTATCATTCTTGTTTTTATTTATGCGAAAACTCTAAAAATTTGACTTCAAGTAAATTTAACAATCCCCTCATTCTAAAGACTCCATTTAAAAATTTTGTAATAAACCTAGGGATGCTATTAATGACTAGAAGGAACAGCTTCACTCATAAATTATTAAGTCAATTATCAAGCCAATTCACAAAATATTTTCTTGTCCAATCTCTTCAAATTGGTGGATTGTCCTGTATGCTGCTGGGGCTTTCGATAATGGTGATCCCTGTAGCGATCGCGGTGGAAGATGAGGAGCCTGAAATTGACATTACCGTAACTGGCAAAATCCTCAATCGACCAGTCACTTCCACGCAACGCCGCGATGCAACTTTACAGGATGGCACTCGTCCTGCCTATACGATCAATCGCCAAGAGATCGAACAACAGGGCGCAAGAACTGCCAAAGAGGCTTTAAAATTTCTGCCCAGTATTCTTGGTGGCGGCACTGTTGGCACAGAATTCAATGCCCTTAGTGGTCAATTTATTCGCGGTTCCAATACCAATCAAGTTTTGATTTTGATCGATGGTCGCCCCGTGAATAATGTTGGTGGTGGCGGCTTTGACCTATCGGAGATTCCTGCCAATATTATCGAACGGATTGAAGTCATCCCAGGCGGTGGTTCTACGCTCTATGGTTCCGATGCGATCGGCGGGATTATTAACATCATTACCACCCGCCCAACGGAAAAATTTACGGCTAATGCCAAGGTGGAAGTGGGAAGCTATGGTTTAAATGAGCAGTCATTACAACTGAGTCAGCGTGTCGGTGAATTTAGTTATTTGGTGGGATTCTCACGCACACAGGCTCAAAATAACTATCCTTTTAGCGTTCCTGAAGCTGGCTTTAGTGGTGTCAGAACTAATAATGACGCGATCGCTAATAATACGAATATCAAATTAGAATATCAGCCCAGCGATCGCACCAAACTCTCATTCACAGGTTTCTATCTTGCTAGAAGTCAGGGAACTCCTGGGGGTGTGCCAATTGCCAATCCCTTGTTTGGGCAAGGATTTTTTAATAGTCTCACGGATAACAATCGCAAATTTACCGATCAGGTATTTCTTGATTTGGGATTGGAACAGAAGTTAGGTGAAGGGGATGACTCGTTATTGTTGGTGAGAGCTTTTAGCGATCGCCTGAATACGCGCTTTGACAACCGCACTACTGCCGCTAATACCCTTGTTGGCAATCCTCCCGTTCTGACAAACACGCCCCAAGCCCTACGTCGCTTTGAAACCCGTCAAAATAGCCTCGGTTTCCAAATTCAGCACAATTGGAAATTTGCGCCCACACAGATCCTCACCTATGGCTTTGACTATCGCTCCACCAATGCGATTAGTGAAACAACAAACCTTGCTACCAACGTGCTTACCCCTAGTTATAATGCCAATATTTCCCAAGGAGCCTTATTTGCTCAATATAGCAATGATTTAACTGACAGATTGAATATCACCGCAGGACTGCGGCAAGAGTTCAGCAGCTTAGTAAATGGTTCGGCAACCACGCCATCAGTGGGAATTAAATATGCGCTCACTGATTCCACTACTGTTAGGGCAAACTATATCCGCAACTTCCGCACCCCCACGATCGCCAATTTATTTAATGCCAACCCCACGAATATCGGCAATCCTAACCTCTTACCTGAAATAGGCGACAGTTACGACATCGGCATCGATCAAAAGTTAGGCGATATTGGTCTATTTCGGCTGACTGCTTTCTCCAATAACATTTCTAATCTGATTGCTTTCCAAAGAATTGCGCCGCCTGTCAATGGCATCTCTGGCACTTTCCAGAATCTCGGTCAGGTGGTGACAAATGGACTGGAAGCATCATTAAATCTGCAAATTGTTCCTAACTTTTTTCTTGCGGCAAACTACACGCTCAATGATCCGCGCATCATTTCTAGTGTCAATGCAGGAGAAAATGGCAAGGAACTCCGCTTTGCAGGGGCAAATAAACTGAATATTGGGCTGTCCTACGAAAATCCGCAGGGATGGTATGCAGGATTACTGATGAGTTCCCTTAGTGGCTTTCCTACCAATAATACTAATACCGAATTTCTGTCTGGACAGACCACCTTCGACCTGCGACTTCGCGCTCCTATCACCGACAAAATATCTGCAACCTTTGGTATCGAGAATATCTTTGACCAACGCTTTCAGCTATTTGCTGGCTTCCCTGATGGTGGGCGCACAATTCGCAGCAGTTTGAGTTTTCAGTTTTAATTAAAATTAGAACTTACTCAAAATAGCCAACAGTAGAGGCAATTTATGAATTGTCTCTACGGGAAGATAAGAGTTTCAAGCCTTTTCTTTCCACAAGTCTAGACATACTGAGAGGCAATTAATGAACTATCAACTAGTTAACTTAGCCGATAAACGTTTATCGATTGAGGTCGCTGCACCAAAAGTTCTGCATTACCCAAATCACGCTTTTACTACTCGGAGCTTCAAACGCTATGAATATCTCCCATCGCTTGAAGATTCCCTATGGAGGATCAAAACAGGAATTGTGCGGACAATGACTTGGGATGAAGAAGGTAATCAAATTGTTCTGGGTATATGGAGTACAGGCGATATTGTCAGCAGCTTGATGTCTTTACTTGATCCCTATCAAATTCAATGCCTAAGTGCTGTCGAAGTAGAAATAATACCAAATATATTAGATCGGACTTTTAGTGCCATACTCAACCATTGTCAACAAACACAGGAGCTTCTGAGTATTGCCCATTCTCGTACCATTGATATCAAACTCAAGAAGATATTAATCTGGCTATCTAATAAATTTGGTATTCCCAGCGATCGCGGGATCTTGATTGACATTAAGCTTACTCATCAAGATATCGCTGATGTGATTGGGTCAACTAGGGTAACCGTAACCCGATCGCTCAATCTACTAAAGCTACAGGGATTGCTTAGTTGGAAAAATCATTATTTGACATTACATCACGATTTTTCTAAATCTTCGCTTTGTCTATAAATATTTCAATAAACATCAACAAACATCAATAAACAACTATGAACACCTTCTCTCGCCTTGTTACTCCCCTTAATCTCACTGAAATTGAACCTCTACCCAATGGCGGTCAAATTGAATATGAATTTTTTCCCACCGATCTTGATGTGACTGCTCCCTTGCTGCATTACCTCTGTCAAGAGCGTTGGCAAGACATTGGCATTGGTCACATGGTGGATGGTAGTGTCTTGGAATTGGAATTTAATGCACCACCGAAAATCTTTAAACTCTATGATGGCTATCTGACCATAGTTACAGAAGGATGGCATTTACATCTCTGTATCGCTGAAAATATTGGTGGTCCTGATCGCCGCACACCGACTGAGCAGATCCAAACCCGTCTTGTCAGCCGCGCCGCCCTCTATCGCCGCCTTAATCCTGAAGGAGAACCCCGCAGTTGGGGAATTCAATTCTGGAATGGCGCAGGGGTAAAGATGATGACCTTCTTTTTACCCAATCCTTTCATTGGTGACAATGAGGATTTGCTCTCCGAACGCAAGCCTAATTTGGAAAAATTAAAGCTGTATGAAGAGCTAAGAGAGACTTACATTTTAGGGACAAAGGAACTCCCTTACGATCACAATCCCCTTAATAAGAAATATATTTCGGTGTGCCGATCTAGTCGTTGTCTGCCATCGCGCAACTATCAGCCCATCTACGAGGCTTTGCAATCAGCCGTCAAGGAGGCGAATTTGGAAGATGTGGAAGTTTGCGTTTCTGGCTGTTTGGAGGTTTGCAAAATGGGACCTGTGGTTTTCTATTCAGGCGATCGCACTTGGTACAGCAGAGTGACACCTGAAACCGCAAAGCAAATCGTACAGGAACATCTAGTCGCAGGTCAGCCAGTAGCTAAGCACGTTTATCCATAGATTTCATGGTAGGGGCAATTCATGAATTGCCCCTACCATGAATTTAAATCATCCAAAAAGAATGTTAAAAAGATTTATGCGTAAATTTGGTTTAGGGTTACTGTGCCTAGGGTTGGCGGCTATGGGAACTGGTTGCGCGATCGCCCTTAGTTCTCCTTCTCCTAGCAATTCTTTAGCTTCTAACACCTCCACAAATTGCATTACAAAATATGAAAGCGATCGCGATTATTTTCCTGTTAAAACCAAGATCAAACACGCGATCGGCTTCGATGTTTCCTACCATCGGCATTACAAAATCATCACCGTCAAACAACCTTGGAAAAACGCTAATCAGGTATTCCGTTATGTGTTAGTGCAATGCGGCGCACCGATTCCTGAAGGATTTAGTGCCGACCAAATCATCCAAGTCCCCGTACCATCGATCGCCATTCTCTCCACCACCCATCTCGCCCACTTAGAGAAACTGGGATTGCTTGATCGCCTTGTTGCCATGAGTAGCCTCGATTTGGTCTATGGGCAGCAAACTCAAACAAAACTCAAAAGCCAAGGAGTACAGGATCTGGGACGGGGCAGCACCGTTAATGTTGAAAAAATATTAGCCCTCAGCCCTGCCCTCGTTAC
>JBJTVM010000540.1:0-5212 GCA_046081205.1 Pseudanabaena sp.
CGATCGCAATACCTGCAATATTGGCAGCCTGAGCGATCCAGTCTAGCTCCTGAGCTTGAGGCGCTTTTTGCTCGCGATAATAAATGCCAAATGTACCTAATAAAGTGCGATCGCTGGCAAAAATCGGCATCGAAGAACAGGCTTGTAAGCCATAGGCAAGGGCAAAGTCTTTATAATCCTGCCACAGTGGATCATTCGCGATATCCGACACCACGACCAACTCGCGTCGAAACATCGCAGTTCCACAGCTACCCACTCCCTCCGCGATCGGTAAATTTGCTAGCTCCACCGCTACTGCATAGTCCTGCGGCAAACTTGATGTAGTTACCTCGCCAAATTGTCCTTCCTTACAGATTGTAATCGCACAACTACTACCCTGCAGATAGGTTTCCATCGTTTGTAGCAAATCAACCAATACATCTTTCAGTGGTTCTGCCTTGGCAAGTCGTTCATGAATCTTTTGTTGGCTAACTAATAACGATGCATTAGCTTGGTGAATGATGGAATCTCTCTGACGGATAAGGGATTCATGCTGGAGTACACCAATCAGTTGATCTTGCGCGTCCACGATCGCTAAATGCGTAATTTGAGACGACTCAAAATAGGCGATCGCGGCGTTAATATTACGCAACTTCCTCAATTCAGATTGTGAAATTATGAGGCTGGCTGACGGTGATCGTTGCTGTTGCAAGAATTGTCTCAACGTTAGTTGGGCGATCGGCTGCTGTTGCGTTACTAGACGCATCACGTCTTTCTGCGTCAAGATACCTAAAACTTTTAGCTCATCGGATACAATTACTACACAGGTTGACGATCCATTGTCCCCATCTATATTCTCTGTACTTAGGTTACTTATCTGGTCTACTGCTGAAAGCACAGTTGCTTCAACCCTCGCAATTAGAGGGTTTAGTATAATTGCCGCTTCCAAATTGCTTAGCATAGTGAAGTGAACCCTTAAATTGCAGACAGGAAAAAAATCTAACAATCCTAAAGAACTTGTGGAAACAAACCCCAAAAATCTACAAATGATATAGGACTTTTATAGAGTCAGATTGGCTCTTTGGTTGTATCACCTATATCATGGGTATGACATTCTTAATTTTAAAGGATTTATTGACGTTACGCGGACGGAATTCTTTCTGTAGACTAATTACCTACCTCTTTCAAGACGATAACTTTTGCTGAAGAAATCTTGTTACTAAGAAACCATTTAAGAATTGTAATCTTAGCCCCCCTATCCCCCCAATTCTGGGGGAACCAGATTCAAGTCCCCCAGAATTGGGGGATTTAGGGGGCTATTGGTAGACTTTTAAACGAAATTTCATATGTCATGTAATTCTTAAATAGTTTCTAAGATCGCGGCAACTGAGAGGAAATACCATCTCTACTATATCGGTTATATCGGTTTTAAATGATTCACTAATGCGCGTAAGCCTAAACGATAGCTCTCCGCACCAAACCCACAAATCTGCCCGATCGCGATCGGTGCAATAAAGGAATGATGGCGAAATTCTTCACGTTTATGGATATTGCTCAGATGCACCTCTACCGTCGGAATATTCACCGAAGCGATCGCATCTCTAAGCGCCACACTCGTATGCGTAAGCCCACCAGGATTGATCAAAATTCCTTGCTCCACCTGAAAAGCAGCATGAATTTTATCAATCAGCACACCCTCATGATTTGATTGCAAAAAGCTTAGCTCTGCGCCTAACTCCATTGCATCGCGAGTTAGGCGATCGTTAATTTGCGCTAACGTGGTGCTGCCATATACCTCTGGCTCCCGCAAGCCGAGCATATTGAGGTTTGGCCCATGCAAAACCAGAATTTTCATTCTTTAAATATATTTTCCTTTTTCCTTTTACCCTTTTCCTTGTTAACGGAATTGTTCAAGGGCTTCACTAAAATTCATTGTTTTGGTAATTACTTCGACGTTGGCATGGGGACGGGGAATGACAGTTGCCGACAAAAATAGAGCCTTATCCTTGGAACTCAAGACTTCAATCTGTTTAGCTGCTTCTACACCCGCGGCAACGGCTTTTTGGACATCCCCCACAGGACCACGGATGATGATGGTTAGGCGTGCGCCGCTCACTTTCTCGTAGCCCACAAAAGTTACTTTAGCAGCCTTAACCATTGTGTCAGCAACGGCAAGTGCGGGAGGATGACCCAATACCTCAACCAAACCAACTGCGATTCCCATAAGATTTCCTTGAGCTTGTAAATAAACTAGTTAAATAATCAAATAACGGTTTTTTATCAAGATCAATCATAAATCTCAATGGTATCGATTGAGTGATATGCATTGTTTATTTGCGATATAACAAAAGATAAAGAGCGCACTTTGTGCGCTCTTTATCTTTCCTAAGATTATTGGGATAATTCTATTGATTTTACGGCAATGACCAGTTAAGTGAGTCCTCAGAGATGATGTGAAATTGTTGTTTCGCAATAACAATTTCACATCATCTCTGAGTTTGGTTGTGAGCGCAAAGTTCGCTAGTTAAGCAAGTTGGGCGCGAATGGCTTCAACGCGATCGCGGTTTACTCCAAGATCCGACTTACCTAGCCGAGAAGCTGAACGTACTTCAATAATACTTTTGTCAGTATTGAGGTAAAACTCAACATCATCGACATAGCCCATGAAAGCACTGGTAAATTCAGTGTAAATATAGTTACCTTCGGCGGTAATAATTTTGGTGCGGGGCATTCTTTGAATTACTGCCTTGAGATCTGCTAGCGCTTTGGCAGGATCGCCTGTGTAAGTCAAAGGTGCGATCTTATGTTCTGCGTCGGTGCTTTGGCTAGAGACACAGTTAGGAGAATCGGGGCAAGCAAGCAGTTTGCCATCGGTTACACCGATATTTGTAGGACGTGTGCCAGAAAAAGAAAAGATTGCCATAGGTGTTGCGATCGCAGAATTTAGAGAATAGTTGAGTGTATGTGCCGAAGCAGCAGGGACAAACCCGAAATAAGCAAGGATAAAAAAGTATAAGCTCGCGGCGATCGCGACAAGTTTGGACATATAGATATTGTTAGTTTCGCTGAGTATTTATACGCAAGTGATTATGACATCTATCGACTCTTTCTATCTATCCATCAATAGGAGTCTCTTATCTGATGAAGAGTCACGTTTCACGCGACTCTTCATTAGTTCTCAAAAAATAGTCCACGGACAAGGTTAAAAAGTGTGCTAAAAATCAAAGCAAGGGTTGCTAAAGAGGCGATCGCATTTCCTGCGGCGCGTTTGCTTGCTTCAATATAGTATCCCCACGCATAGGCAATGCGTCCCACAATCCACGCAGCCCCTAAGATTGCCCCCACATTTGGATTCACAAAAATACTGAATAGCCAAAGGGCTGGCAGAAAAATTACAATTTGCTCCAATGTGTTTTGGTGAGCGCGATAGATCCTCTCAAAGTCTTCGTTGCCTGTAGTTTGGGGCGGCATAATTTTGTATTTGACCCGCGCTACACCTACACCGATACTTAAGCCAAAGTATACGAGTAATGCACCGAGCGTGGCGATCGCAGGAAATACGAGTGTTTTGGTGTCCATTTAGTTAAGATAGTGGCGATATATCGTTTTATGTTATGCCAAAGTTTCAAAACTATATCGGAATAGCCGCAATCGCGGGATTGCTTTTTAGCTGCCAGCAGACTCCATCAACTAGTTCGACTGCGCCAACCAATAATCTGGCGACTGAAAAAGCAATTAGTTATTTGCGATCGCAGCTTAATCTTTCGCCCAATGTAACGATCGTCGCGGAGTCTCAAAAAACACAGGCAGCAAATATTAACGACTTATGTCAAACCTCGGCTCCGACTCAAGAAGGGTTGGAAATCAAACTAATTGCTGAAGATATGCGCTACACCTTGCAGACCAATCAAGATGCTAGCAAAATTGAGATCTGTGGCTCTGAGGACGCTAAACCCGAAACAACAGGAAAATACACAGGTACAGGTTATACACTTCGCTATCCTGCCGACTGGCAAGCGATCGATCTCGGTTTAGAAACTTCAGGTGCAAGTACAGTAATTTTTACGCCTAGTCGAGATATTGCTAAGGGGCTAGATAAAAATGACCTAGTGAAACAACTACAACAAAAACAGCAAATTTATACGGTGATATCAAGGCAACCGATTGATAAAGCGATCGCCTCTAATAGCGCTGAAAACATCACAGATCTAACAGAAGTTCCCTTTGATCCAAAAGTCAAAGGGGCAAAGTCTGGCTCAAAAAAGGAATTCACCCAAAAATTTACAGGCAAGACTGGTGATTCTTCTAGTAACTCCACAAGCTGGAAAGTCAAAGTATTAACTCTGGAAGCTAATCAATTTATCTATACAGTCAGCTATTACCAACCTGATGTTCCTAATAGCCCAAATCCCACAGCATTTGATCAATTTGCTAATAGCTTCGCTCTCATTCCCACTGACTAAAATTTAGATGTACACTTAGATGTACAAATAATTTCTAAAAAAATGCTATCCAACCTTCCCATTACCGAAGCAAGGCATGAATTAACTTCATTACCTGAAAAACTAGTTAAAGAAGGTGGAACATTGGCTATTACCCGCCGAGGTAAGCCTGTTTTAGCTGTGATGACATGGCAACATTACGAATCCATTCTCGAAACCTTAGAAATTTTGGGAGACTCTAGCCTCATGGTTAACTTACGCCAAGGAATTACTGAGGCTCAATCAGCACAAGGGCTTGACTGGGAATCTTCTAAACGGGACTTAGATATCTAAATGTACCGCATCGTCATCCAGCCTACAGCCTTCAAATTATTGCAAGCGATTAACGATCGCCGCATTCGACAAAAAATTAGCGATCGCATTGATAAACTCGTAGAATCTCCCGAAATACAAGGTAAACCATTGCTAGGTGAACTAGATGGTTATTACAGCGTCCGCGCAGTCGGACAACGATATCGCATAATTTATACTATTGAGCAAGCTCAAATTACTGTAGTTGTAGTAGCTCTTGGAATTCGTAAAGATGGTAGTAAGCAAGATGCTTATAATTTAGCGAAAAAGTTATTAAGGCTTGGGCTTTTAGATGCGCCAGAAGAAGATCCCAAAAATCTTTAGGAATGAAAATTAATTAACTTTGTAATTAAAACCAAAATTTGTCGTGGGGGGGGGTGGTTTGCGCAAAAAAAAACAAAAAAAAAAAAAGGGACCCAAGAGAGAGGTGGTGGGGGAGG
>JBJTVM010000541.1:0-7162 GCA_046081205.1 Pseudanabaena sp.
GGGCTTTCAAAAAACCGATTTTGGTAATGAGAATTGCTGAGAGAAAATCCTCGCGCTTAGTGCGAGGATTTTCTCTTTTTGATGATAATTAGTGACGGTGCTATGCTTTTGCTTTGTTTATGTGAAAATTTATGACACCAGAAAAATCCTATCGCCCAAATGTGGGAATTATTGTTTTTAACCGCAAAGGTGAAGTGCTAGTCGGTGAAAGAGTTGGTGTACCTGATTCATGGCAATTTCCACAGGGTGGAATTGATGATGGGGAAGATCCTCAAGCAGCAGCTTTGCGTGAACTGTATGAAGAAGTTGGTATTAATAATGCCGTCTTAGCCTATGTACATCCTGAGTGGCTCTATTATGATTTCCCGCCGACCCTAAAGCTATCAGGCAAATGGGCAAACTATTGCGGTCAAAGACAGCGTTGGTTTGCTTTTTATTGGGATCATCCCGACTCTGATTGCCAATTAGATATCCATGATCGCGAGTTTCGGGTGGTGCAATTTATGGCGATCGACAAGACTCTTGATTCGATTGTGAGGTTTAAAAGAGAGGTTTATCAACAGGTAGTTAAAATCTTTACGCCCGTAATCCGCGATTACATTGGGAAACTACCGTAATGATAATTAAGCTCAAGTATTAAGAAATCTGAAGCCATTGAATTAACTAGATAGGTATTCCTATAGGCTTACACTATTGCCAGAAAACAATACGGATCTTGCTCTGGTTTTGGGAGTATAAAAAGTGAATTTTTCTAAATATATCCGCTTTATTCATCTAGGGATAATTTGGCGTAGATTTGCGCTGTTTTTGCTTACTATGTCTGCTGTGATTGGCTTACAGCATTTTATTGTTGAGCCTAGTTTTCCTGTTTCTAGTTCGTTGTCTAATACGATCACCTCGTCTTCTTTAATTACCAACAACAATAGCGATTGGCTCATTGCTCAGGATAGCAATGTGGATTCACCAAGTCTTAGAACTTACGACTCTCTGACTGAAGAAGAGAAAGCACTCTTTAATAAAATCATACTTTTTGCCAGCATATTTGGCTTAGTGGTTTATATTTTCACCAGTTTCTGTTTGATGAAAATTGCAGATAAGCTGGAAATTCCTAATAGTTGGCTGGCTTGGATTCCGATCGCCCAAATCTGGGTGATGGTGCGTGCCGCAGGTAAACCTGGATGGTGGCTGATTTTATTTTTCGTTCCCCTTGTTAATTTTGTGATTGGTTTGATTGTTCTGTTTACTATA
Source organism: Pseudanabaena sp. (assembly GCA_046081205.1). Taxonomy (GTDB): domain Bacteria; phylum Cyanobacteriota; class Cyanobacteriia; order Pseudanabaenales; family Pseudanabaenaceae; genus Pseudanabaena. The sequence goes on from JBJTVM010000541.1 coordinate 1,249, forward strand.
CCAACTAGTCTGGGGAAATCATCTCTCTATGGCTTGTTACCGTTTATTCCATTATTAGGGGTATTTCTATACTTTGGACTACTTGCCTTCACGTAATCAAACGTCAATTCGACGAACGCGCAAAATGGTAAAAATCGCAGAGCGATTTTTACCATTTTGCGCCATTTGCGCCGCGCTTCGCGCGGCGCAAATGGCTATATCAATCACATTAACGTGAGTTCGATGAATTTCGATGGCTACAATCTTTATCTGACAGGCATAGCAAGAAATCCTAGTACATAAGAGCGTTCGGGTTTATTGAGAATAAAGTTAATAAAGTGCTATTTGGACTTTATTGACTTTATTCTCAATAATAATCAGGATTTTGCTGTATACTTATCTCCCAAGAATGTTTTTTTATAAGGATTGTGAGACCGAAAAATCGTCGAAATCACGTTGAATTAAAAATCAAAACCTGTAAGGGTTTTGAAAGTATAAAATGGCGTAGCCATTTTGTACTTTGGTATTAAATACTAGACAATCATGCCTGTAGCAAGTTTGTCGGCGATCGCCTCACCTTGCAAAATCTCCACTAACTTCAGCGCAAAAGCCATTGCTGTCCCCGCACCCCGACTGGTCACCACATTGCCATCAACAACTACAGGAATTGCCAAATATTCCGCAACTTGCATCTCATTTTTAACCAATGGATAAGATGTGGCACATTTATCCTTGAGTAAACCTGCATCAGAAAGAACAGTGGGGGCAGCGCAGATAGCAGCAACTAATTTATTGGCGGCAGCATGGTCGATTAACATTTTGGCAATACGTGGATCTTCTCTAAGTCGAAACGTACCAGCGCCGCCAGCAAGAACGATCGCATCAAATTGACTCGCATCGACTTGATCTAGAAGTTTGTCTGCCGTAATCGAGATCGCATGAGCGCCGATCACTGTCTGAGTATTTAAGCTGGCGACAGTCACCTCGGCTCCAGCACGACGTAGCACGTCAATAATAGTGATTGCTTCTATTTCTTCAAAGCCTTCAAATAGCGGTACACATACTGTAGTCATATTTCAACAATTTATAGCTATATTCAGTCATGTTAGGGCATAACCCCCAAGAATCGCTGCCACTGAATTCTTGGGGGGATGCCCTAAGCAAAACTTACATTGCGATAGTTAAGACATACAAAATCTAGGACAAATTTTTTCTTTATTATCTTTAATCAATTGTTAAATTTTGTCATATATTACGCAGGCAGCTTACAAGGTACTAAGCTTTAGATGCTATGGTGATATAGCCTTTCACAGGCTTGTGAACTATAGGATTTGTTGAAAAGCAAGCCTAAGTATTTAAGCTTGCCTGAAAAGAGCTATATGGCTAGAATCTGCATTCAGGAGAGAAGCAAAATGGTTATTGTATGGAATAGCTTTTTCCTAGGAGTTATTTCCGCTTTTGCCTGCTCTAGCTTAGCTTTGTGGGTAATGGTTACGCTTTCTTTGGGGAAATCTCCTCTACAATTCAAATAACTGTTGGCTATCGAAATGTCTATAAAGCTAAAGAAAAAGCATCGCAATTATTGCGATGCTTTTTCTTGAATAAGTACCTGTGCTAAATAAATTACGATTAGTCATACCAATTCACAAAAGTGTGGCTACACTTCTGTGAATTAAAAACCAAACCCTGTAAGGTTTTTGAAAGCACAAAAAGGCTACGATTTTGTGCTTTGGTATTACTTAATGTAAGGCTTTGTGATTTTCACCATGCCCAAGGCTTGATGAAAATCACTATATGGGTTTGGGTAGCGACGATTGCTATAATTGAGTTTGCAAACCTATTCAAAAATTTTATTTAAGGGCAAATAATGGCGACTTCTCATAGGACAAAACAGGTAAATCTTCGTTTTCCTTTGCCTTTATTGAGCCAAATTAAGACACAAGCTGAAGCCAAACAACAGGCGATCGCTGATTGGATTTTAGCCGTGGTCAGCCGAGAGTTTGAGCAAAAGCCTGAAACATCACTAGAGACATCACCAGAAAAAGCTCCATTTATATTGCATCCCGAACTTTTGACCTATGTGGAGACTTGTCTAGCTCCGTTACATTCTCAAATTAGCGAATTGAGGATGCAATTGGGGGAGTCCAGAGCCTGATTGACAAAGGGACATTTAGTCAGGCAAATGTATCGGCTCCCGACAAAGAAAATTCCGACCAAAATGAACATAGTGCTGATGGCGCTAGTTCACCACCAAAAGCGAAGCCATTATTTAACTCATTATCAGGATTTGCTCTAGAAGTAGGCGATCGCCTTACCATCAATGGCGAGGAAGTAACTTTCAAAGGATGGGTCGATCAGTCACAGACCGCAATCGAAGTGAAGGCGATCGCAGATGAGCTATCTTCAGTTAAACGGGTTCGAGCTAAAGAGATCAAGAGCCTATCGCGATCGCAGGTCGAGGAAATTTCCACACCACAGGATGTTACGAATAAGTCTCATCATGATGAAGACCATGTAAAGCCATCATCTGATGAATTTGTTGATCAGAGTAATGCGCCTGTTAGTGATACTAAGAAATCGCCCAAACCTGATGATCATAATGAAGCATCTGTTGACTTAGAAGAAGCTACAGAAGCAGCCAAAGAACCTGAACATAATGCTTGGGAAGTATGGACATATCTTGAAAGACAGCGCCTGAAAACGCTCAAATTAATCAATACATTCCAAGCAGAATGGGAAGCTAATCGTTTTGTGCGTGAAGCTGAACGTAGCGCCCCAAGTAATTTGCGAGTTCACTACGAGATTCGTCCAGTTTGGTTAGATGAGTCTGAAATTACGGGAGCTTATCAAAATGATCAAAGCTCTTCTAAATCTAATAAACCTAGTAAATCTAATGATCGTCAAGATGAGCGAAATGATGAGAACTATGCCGATGCGATCGATGTCGAGGTAATAGTTTAATGTGATTTTAATGTGATTTTGACATAGGCATTTACGGTGTGCTTCGCACACCGTAAGTGGCGAAATGCCGACCCAATCTGCTTCCCCGTAGAGGTAGCAACTTGAATGGGCTATGAAATTTATTTTGTACAAGTAGTTAATACCAATTCACAGAAATGTTGCCACACTTTTGTGAATTAAAAACCAAACCCTGTAAGGGTTTTAAAAGCACAAAATGGCATAGTCATTTTGTGCTTTGCTATAAGCGCTGTGTATGACCTATATTTTACGGTAAAATCCTTAGGGTATAAGCAGGAAGATAAGGAACCAATTTTTATGGTGCGGCTTTGCTGCTACATAAAAAATTTGGTTCCTTATTAAATTGCAGAACCCTAAAGCAATATAAAGCAATATTATTTATTTAAAAGAGAAAATCATGGGAGAAATTGGTAATGCAATGGTCTTATCGATGGTATTAATTCCTGTCGGTATTGCCTTCGGATACTTCTTACTAAAGCTACAAGGCGAAGAAAAAGAAGAAGCCTAACATTTCAAGAAGCGGCGCTTAGCGCCGCTTCTTGTTTAATCAGTTCGGTAAACCACACTATAGCCGTTGCAACCATTTCGGTTAAATTAGCACTCAGTTATCTAGAGTGCTAAATCCATCTAGACAACAACAAAAATGTTAGTCAACTGAGTGAATACCAATGGCAGCAACAACATTAAATGTAACTACTGTAAAACCTTTAGCCGATCGCGTATTTATCAAAGTAAGCGCTAAAGAGGAAAAAACCGCAGGTGGAATTTTCTTGCCTGAAACCGCAAAAGAAAAGCCTCAAGTTGGTGAAATCGCCGCCGTAGGACCTGGCAAGCTCGATGATAAAGGAGAGCGCCAAGCCCTCGAAGTTAAAGTAGGAGACAAGGTTTTGTACTCCAAGTATGCTGGCACTGATATCAAACTTGGCACAGATGAGTATGTGCTGCTAGCAGAAAAAGATATTTTAGCGATCGTTGCATAACCACTGGTAATTGGTAATCGGTAATTGGTAATCGGCAACTGAAATCGACCCCCAATCACCAATCACCAATGACCAAATTGTTTGTTAACTCCTTACTTATTACCCAATTCCAAAAATTATGTCTAAAAAAATAATTTACAACGAAGATGCACGTCGTGCCCTAGAGCGTGGCATGGACATCTTGGCTGAATCTGTAGCCGTGACCCTCGGACCTAAAGGACGTAACGTAGTTCTTGAGAAGAAATTTGGTTCTCCTCAGATTGTTAATGATGGTGTGACCATTGCTAAGGAAATTGAACTAGAGGATAACGTTGAAAATACTGGCGTTGCTTTGATTCGTCAAGCTGCTTCTAAAACCAACGACGCGGCTGGCGATGGAACTACCACTGCTACCGTTCTTGCCCATGCGATCGTTAAAGAAGGTTTGCGTAACGTGGCTGCTGGTGCTAACTCGATCGCTCTTAAGCGTGGTATCGACAAGGCAACATCTTTCTTGGTTGGCAAAATCAAAGATCATGCTAAGCCTATCGAAGACTCTAAGGCGATCGCTCAAGTTGGAACCATTTCGGCTGGCAACGATGAAGAAGTTGGTGCAATGATCGCTCAAGCGATGGACAAAGTTGGTAAAGAAGGTGTGATTTCCCTCGAAGAAGGTAAGTCCATGTTCACCGAATTGGAAATTACTGAAGGTATGCGCTTTGATAAGGGCTATATCTCTCCTTACTTCGTTACCGATGCTGAGCGCATGGAAGCTTCCTTTGAAGAACCAGTTCTCTTGATCACCGATAAGAAAATTGCATTAGTTCAAGAGCTTGTCCCTGTTCTTGAGCAAGTTGCTCGCTCTGGTCGTCCTCTGATCATCATTGCTGAAGATATTGAAAAAGAAGCGCTAGCAACTTTGGTTGTGAACCGTCTACGTGGTGTTCTCAATGTTGCTGCAATTAAGTCTCCCGGATTTGGCGATCGCCGTAAAGCCATGCTAGAAGATTTGGCGACCCTCACAGGTGCACAAGTAATCACTGAAGATGCAGGTTTGCGTTTGGATGCAGTCAAGCTTGACCAACTAGGTAAAGCCCGCCGCGTGATCATTACCAAGGACAACACAACCATCGTTGCTGACGGTAATGAAGCCGCAGTTAAAACTCGCGTTGAGCAAATCCGTCGCCAAATCGAAGAAACCGAATCTTCCTATGACAAGGAAAAACTTCAAGAGCGCTTGGCTAAGCTCTCTGGTGGCGTAGCCGTAATCAAGGTTGGTGCTGCTACTGAAACGGAAATGAAGGATCGTAAGCTTCGTCTTGAAGATGCCATCAATGCAACTAAGGCTGCTGTCGAAGAAGGTATTGTTCCTGGTGGTGGTACAACCTATGTTCACCTAGCTCCTGAGCTTCACACATGGGCAACTGCTAGTCTCAGTGGCGAAGAGCTGACTGGCGCAATCATTGTTTCCAAGGCTCTATCTGCTCCTGTTAAGCGGATTGCTGCTAATGCTGGTTTCAATGGTGCAGTGATTGCCGAGAATGTCCGTGAAAAAGACTTCAATATTGGCTTCAATGCAATGTCTGGTGAATTTGAAGACATGTTTGGTGCTGGTATCGTCGATCCTGCGAAGGTGACTCGCTCAGCATTACAAAATGCAGCTTCGATCGCTGGCATGATCTTAACTACTGAATGTATTGTTGTTGACAAGCCAGAAGATAAGGCTGCTAGCGGTGGCGGTGCTATGGGTGCTGGCGGAGACTTCGATTACTAATTAAATAAAGGATTCGCTAAGCGAATCTTAATCTCAAAAAGGAAAGGGAGCGCTGTGCGCTCCCTTTCCTTTTTGCACTAGGACAAATCAAAACCCAAATAATACCAATTCACAGAAGTGTGGCTATACTTCTGTGAATTAAAAACCAAATCCTATAAGGGTTTTGAAAGCAGGAAATGGCTACGCCATTTTCTGCTTTGGTATAAAGGCGGTTCAAAGCACC
>JBJTVM010000542.1:0-2587 GCA_046081205.1 Pseudanabaena sp.
GGGCTTTCAAAAAACCGATTTTAATAATGAGAATTGCTGCAAAATTAGTGATATAGCAATGAAAGAGATAATTAGGACAAATCGAATTAAATCAAGGAGGTGCTTCGCGTCTCCTTGATTCTTGAAGTTCTCCAAAGCAAAAAGCGAAGCTATGACTAGTACCTAACAAATATCTAAAAATTACAAGGTGATTGATAAATCTTAATTTTTTGTACGGATTTATACCAATCAAGTGCAATCAATTCGGTATCATTCTTAGCCGTTTGATAAATATATCTTGAGTATGATTGTGAAAATTCTGAAAATACTCTCTAAAAATTATTATGAGTGGAAACGAGTCACGCATTCAAGCTATTTATCAGATCACCAATCGTGAACCACAGCCCAAAAAGGCTCCAAAGCGATTGGAGGAGATGTGGGCAACCGATGTGTTTACTCTGAGCAAAATGCAAGAATGTCTGCCCAAGACAGTCTTCAAATCGATCAAGAAAACTATTCAAACTGGCGAACCTCTTGATAGCTCAGTAGCTGACGCGATCGCACTAGCAATGAAAGACTGGGCTATCTCTAAAGGTGCATTGTATTACGCTCACGTCTTTTATCCTTTGACCAACGCTACAGCCGAAAAGCATGATGGCTTTATCTCAGTTCAAAGCGACGGTTCAGCGATCTCAGAATTTGCTGGCAAGTTATTAGTACAAGGTGAACCAGACGGCTCTTCGTTCCCTAATGGCGGTATTCGCTCTACCTTTGAAGCACGTGGTTACACAGCATGGGATGTAACTAGCCCTGCTTACATCATGGAAACCGACAATGGTTCTACCCTATGTATTCCTACAGTTTTCGTATCTTGGACTGGTGAAGCTCTAGACAAGAAAACTCCATTGTTGCGCTCCAATGCAGCCATGAACAAAGCTGCCACCAGAGTTTTAAAAATTTTGGGTGAGAAAGAAATTGCTCCTGTCAACTCTAGTTGTGGTGCTGAACAAGAATATTTCTTGATTGACGCTAATTTTGCCAATGCACGTCCTGACTTGCTACTAGCAGGTCGTACCCTATTTGGTAAGCCATCAGCAAAGGGACAGCAATTCGATGACCACTACTTTGGAGCCATCCCAGAACGAGTGCAAGTATTCATGCAGGATGTTGAGGAGCGCTTGTATCGCCTTGGCATCCCCGCTAAAACCCGTCACAACGAAGTTGCTCCTGGTCAGTTTGAAATTGCTCCATTCTATGAAGCTGCTAATGTGGCAACCGATCACCAGCAAATGATCATGACCTTGCTACGCTTTACAGCCAAGAAGCATGGATTTGTCTGCTTACTCCACGAAAAGCCCTTTGCAGGTATTAATGGATCTGGTAAGCACGTCAACTGGTCAGTTGGTAATGCGACCCAAGGTAACTTGCTTGATCCAGGTGACACCCCCCACTCTAATGCCCAGTTCTTGGTTTTCTGTGGTGCGGTTATTCGTGGTGTTCACACCTATGGTCCTCTGTTGCGCTCAGTTGTGGCAACTGCAAGCAATGATCACCGTCTTGGTGCAAACGAAGCTCCTCCAGCGATTATTTCCGTTTACCTTGGTTCACAACTTGAGGATGTATTTGAGCAGATTCGTGCAGGTGAACTAAAGAGCTCGACGGGTAAAGGCTTGATGAATATTGGCGTAGACACTCTACCAATTTTGCCAACTGACCCAGGCGATCGCAACCGTACCTCACCTTTTGCTTTTACTGGTAACCGCTTTGAGTTCCGTGCTGTCGGTTCTGGACAATCTGTGGCTGGGCCTCTTGTTGCCATGAACACGATTCTTGCAGACTCCCTAAACTGGATGGCTGACAAGCTTGAAGCTGAGCTTGCTAAGGGTATTGAACTTAGTGCTGCAATTTCTTCAGTTCTCAAAGAAGTAATGGAGCTTCATGGTGCTGTTGTTTTCAATGGTAATGGTTACTCGGAGGAATGGCATAAACTTGCAGTTGAACGTGGCTTAGCCAACCTTCGCACCACTGCGGATGCTCTACCTGTTTTGAAGGAATCATACATTGAAGAGCTATTTAGTAAGATGGGAGTCCTGTCTCCTGTTGAGCTAGCCAGCCGCTTTGAAACCTATTCAGAGCAGTATATTCTCTCGATTGAAGTGGAAGCCAAGCTCGTTGTCAGTATGGTAAAAACTATGATTTACCCTGCGGCAACTCGCTATCTTGCAGATCTCAGCAATACTTCGCTGAGCTTGAGAGAGATTGGTGTAGACTTTGATAAGGAAAGTATTGAAAAGGTTGCATCTTTGACTAAACTGGCGATGGATGGAGTCAGCAAGCTGAGTGATGCCTTGACAAAACATGACTTTGCTACCATTGAAGATCATATGCAGTTCCTTTCTCAAACTGTGCGTCCTCTAATGGATGGAGTTCGTGGTTATGTTGATGCATTAGAAGGTGAAGTTGCTGATGACCTATGGCCATTGCCAACTTACCAAGAAATGCTTTTCATTAAGTAATCCCAATTCACAGAAGTGTTGCTACACTTCTGTGAATTAAAAACCAAACCCTGTAAGGGTTTTGAAAGCACAAAATAGCGTAGCCATTTTGT
>JBJTVM010000543.1:0-9244 GCA_046081205.1 Pseudanabaena sp.
GCAAAAAGAGAGGGCGATCGCCCTCTCTTTTTGCTTGGGTATAACTAATTTCAGATTGTAAGCAATTCTATTTATTAACATTAAAATGCCGTCTAAAGTTAGTTGTCACTTGACAACCAAGTGTTTTGAGGTTAGCCTGTATAAATAAAAGTGTTTATGACAAGACGATCTCACTCAAAGCCAGAAATTGAGGCAGCCTTGAGATACGCTGAGCAAAATGGATGGCGCATTGATGTTGGTGGCGCTCATGCTTGGGGTAAACTTTACTGCCCTTACAATAACAAAGAATGTAGGTGCGGAATTTTTTGTATATCGAGTATTTGGAGTACTCCCAAAAATGCTGGTAATCATGCGAAGCAAATTCGTCGAGTCGTAGATAACTGTACAAAGCACAATAACGAAGATGATTCTTGCGTAGAAGAGGAATGAGTAATGAGCGAGTATGAATTCACTTTAAAGTTTAATCTTCAACATTCGCTAGTTGATCCTAGCGTGTATGTTGAGCAGCTATATGAAAATGGGTGTGATGATGCCTTAATTGGAATTGGATCGAAGGGCTACATAGCACTCGATTTTATTCGTGAAGCTTCGTCAGCTTATGCGGCTGTTTCTAGTGCTATTACTGATGTAAAAAATGTAATTCCTCATGCGAATTTGATTGAAGCAACACCAGATTTTGTCGGCTTGACGGATGCAGCAAAAATCCTTGGATGTTCTCGCCAAAACATCAGAAATCTTCTTATCAAAGATCAATCCAAATCCCCTTTGCCAGTCTATGAGGGGACACCTTCAATTTGGCATTTAGCAGACATTCTGATTTGGTTACGTGAGGAAAAGACTTATTCAATTGATGACTCATTATTAGAGATTGCTAAAATCAATATGAACTTTAATGTTGCTAGAAGTTGGCAAAAAGTAGCGCCAGATCTTCAAGAAAATATTAAAGCTTTGGTTGTTTAGACAAGCCAACTAATTCTATAAATAGAAATTAATTAATACTCAATCAAAAATATGTAAATTTGGCTAACAATAAACTACGCATTTCCCATCTTCGGATGTATATAAAAAATTATTGAATGAAGAAGCTGGTGTATGGTTTGTACCTTCTATTGGAACTGATACACACGCAATACTGCTAAAAGCTCCCTTAAATGTGCTAAAGGCAATTATGATTGGATGTAGAGTTAAGGTTAGCTTTGCAGTTGATCGATCAGCAAATCCTTCAATTCTTATAAGTTGTGTTAGTATCTATGACGACAAAGATGCTCCAATCCTAATTACCAACCCACATTTAAGCAAAATTGAACATGTTGCATTAGTTGAGATTTTGCATCGAAAATCTACTCCACTATTTCATTATGATGAACTTGGTAGAAATATTGCTTGGGGTGAGTCATCATGGAGTCAGTATCTTGAAAATGTGATTAGATTAATATCTTTATCTAAATCTCCATATGAAGGAAAGTTTACAAGAACTGTAAAACATGCATTAGATAATCTTCAAATTAGCTTAGATCCATATATTTTCATTCCATCTGCACATCTAATAGAATTTGAGCAAGTAGATTTATTATCTCATAATTATAAATCTATGGATATTTGGGGAGTTAGTATCAATGATAAAGGACAACTATTTAATTCTTTAAGTACAGATGAGGGTAGTGGTTTTGAACAAACTGTATGGCAACTACTTGAAACTTTATTTACTCATCAATTATATAAATCACCTCAAGCTATTAGTGGTAGTAAAAAAAAGAGAGAACTTACTGATATCTTTGGCGTTACAGATATGGGTTTATTTTTATTTGAGACTAAAACATTATCAGTCTTAAATACTTCTCCAGAGCGTAGTACTGAACGTAGAGCAAAAAATTTAGAAGGTCAAATCAAAAAAGCCTTGTCACAATTAGTCGGTGGCATCCGTGCAATTAAAAATGGGCATAAAATTGTGAGCAAATCCAACATTGACATAGATGTTAATCGAAAACTTTGTCCTCACGGTATTGTAGTTATCTCTGAAGTCCTACCCAAGATTAATTGGGTAGATATTTTTCAATGTTTGATGAAATCCTCTGTAGAAAGTCGTTCAATGATTCACATTTTTGATTTAAATGAGCTACGTATTTTCGTTGATAATAGTCCCAGTGTTAATCATTTTGACTATTATTTAATGAAACGATTTGAACAATCAGTGCGCGAAAAAACTGCCTTTAAACGAATACGGTTTATTAGTGAATAGCAATACTACACAACAAGGTCTAATGATGCCGATCACCATCCAAGTTATTCTGCTCATTTTTACAACACTTTATCAAGCGATCGCGAGCTACTTAGCAAGACTCGCAAAGCAATGATGTGTTAATTAAAGATAACGCACCATTGCTGTTATTCGAACTTTAATTCTTTAGAAAAAGCTTGCAGTAATACTTACTGTGGCACTACAGCTAGCATTAGGTTCTAGTACAGTTAAATACTCCTTAGTATTCAAAGAATTGCGAGTTGCACTCCAAGGCTCTAGACAATAGAAATCTTTGCCCTTAACCGTCCAAAACACCAGATAGGTATAAAAATCATCATAGTCGATCGCAATTTTAAGTTTGCGATCTGGATCAACTACTGAGGTTGAGCGACTGGAGAGATTCCCAAATACTGAGTCAATCTCATCTTGATCGAAGTTAAACTTACCGTCAAAATCAAAACTCTCCTTAGTGCGATTATCCTCATAGCGTACAGAGGGAATATTGGCTTCAATCTGATTTTTGTCACCGCAGAGAAAATAGGGATGGAAGCCTGAAGAGAACGGCATCAGTGTAGAAGAAAGATTCTTATATTCTTGGCGAATCTCTAAGGTATTGCCACGCAATGTATAGGTAAAGGCTAAGTGGAAATCAAATGGATAGACAGCTTTAGTTTGTTCATTGCTATCTAGCTCAATGGTTACACTCGCTCCACCATCACTACATTGTGATGTAGCTGTCCAAGGCAACTCACGGGCAAATCCATGCTGTTTGATTTTGTAATCAGTTCCATCGATATTGTATGTATCACTGGGCAAGTTGCCACAGAGCGGGAACAAAATCGGATTGCCACCTCTAACACTCAAATCAGGATGGGCAAAGCGTTCTATATCAAGATAAAAAACCTCTTGGTTATTAATCTGCCAGCTTGTGATAATGCCACCGCGCTCTGGCACAACTTCTATTTGAGAATTAGCGCTCTCATCAGACAAGATATAGGTATGGTATTGCTTTTGCTGAGAAGAAACTGTATACACAAATTTTGCCTTGTAACATTGCAAAAATGATTATATAGCAAAGTCGAGGGAGAGCTTTGTATTCTTGCTACTTTCTCGCCGCACAACCAAATGGATAAGCAGTCTGATAGGTGCGATCGCGTTTTCCAAATAATTGATAGCGATTGTCTCGAACTTGAATATAGGTAGAGTCTCCGAGGGACTTGAGAGGGGTAATTGCCCGATACGCTGATATCAAAACCTTGCCCATAGGCAACAGTCGCGTAATTTCTTCGGCTGCCTCACTGCCTTGCCACCTTTGAGTAGGAATTTGGCGATCGATTAAGATCATTCCCATTTCACAATCCTCAGGTGAGACATTAAAGATTGCTAATGTTTGTGTATCCTGCATGGGAATATAGCAAAACTGATGACCGCGATCGAACTTCTCCAGAAGCCTGGCAAAGTTAGCACAGAGATTACAATTACCGTCATAAATCACAACGTAAGACATAATAAAGTTTATTGAGGCTTCAAGTAGTAAGAAAACTTTTTTTATTTAAAAGCAGCACAAAACCCAGCTTTTAAAAAAACCTGTAAGGGTTTTGAAAGCACAAAATGGCTACGCCATTTTGTGCTTTGGTTTAGGCTAGAGTAAATCGCTGTATTCCAATCCTAAAATCATAAAGTTGCACTCCTGCGGAGTGCAACTTTATGATTTTAAAATTAGAACTTACAAGGACCTTTTGCGCCATTAGGACAAATTGTTTGCTCATCTGTCTTTGGCAGCTTGTTCTTATTGAAACTAACACCAGTAAGGTTAATTCCATTTAGCTTGGCTCCACTCCAATTAGTCCCGTTAATTTGGCTACCTGTTAGATTCGCGCCACTTAAGTCAGTATTGGTCATATCAGTAAAGTTCAACCTCACATTGGTTAAATTAGCTCGTTTGAGACTAGTCAAGCTCAAATTTAAACCCGAAAGATCTTGATTAGCCAGATTACGTCCCTCACGAGGCTGATTGACGATTTGCCATGCTAGTAAATTAGTTGCACTAAACCTTGTTGCTTTCTCTGTACCTTGAGCACCTATTTTAGAACCTTTGAAGTTAGCGCCTTCCATTCTAGCACCAACAAAATTAGACCGTGTTAGGTCAGATTCTGCAAGGTCAACGAGACTCATTTGAGCTTTGTTAAATTCTGCCCAGATAATACTAGATTGGATTAATCTTGCTCGGCTCAAATTAGCATTAGAAAAGTTCACCCCATCAAGGTTAGCCCCTTGAAAATTTGCGCCCACAAGACTTGCATCTTGCATTTTTGCACCCGTAAGAATGGCTTTGCTAAAGTCAACGTTATCGAGTTTAGCCCCTTTGAAATCAGCATTTGTAAAATCCTTACCACTAGCATCTTTAAATAGACCCCACCGTAAGCCCAAATCGAACACTGGTCTATTGAGAAGGCTATAAATTAAGAAAGCTCCACCGATCGCCCCCAAACCAATCACAGGAAGTTTGAGATAATTTTGCCATAGTGCATCAAAGCTAACAGTAGGTATCGATAATTTAGTCCTACTAGCATTTGGAGTTGCTACTGGTTGCTCATAGCCACCATAAGCGTCGTAGTTGTCTTCAGTAAATCGATTAAAATCAATTTGATCAGGAGTAGCCCCCATACGTCTTGCTTGTGTCGAATCACCAAAGCTTGCCATGGGCTTAGGGCGATCACGAGGAATTTCTCTAGTTTCGCTTATGCCAGTGACATCAGATCGAAACGATGCTGTTGGAGTAGTTCTACCCCTAGAAGGTAATGGTGTACTTTGAGGACTGATCGTAGTAATACTATCAGATAGATCTCCGCTATCTAGTAGACCTGACCAATCTGTATTATCATCGTGAATTTCCAATCCAAGATCGTTAAAATCAGGTAATCCAGTTTCTTTACGTTTGGGCATACCAGAAGAATTCCGTTCTCTCCTATCTCTGTTTTGTGTGGCTCTCCCAGCCGATGTTCCTGCGTTTGGAGGCGCTATATCACTGGAAGAAGCTCCAATGGATGCTCTTCCTCCAGAAGGCACAGTATCAGCATCTAATAATTCTGACCAAGCTTTATCAATCGAGGCGATCGGTTTAGGCTGTCTATGTTGATCTGGTTGAGCATGAAATCGATCAAAATCATCTTCACTGCTCCGACCCATTCTATTTTGAGGTTGTGACTGAGAGCTACCATTAGGACGTGGTGGGACTGGAGTCGTCCCACCTTGAGTAGGATTGCGTTTTGGTGGTAAGGGTGGGAGAAAAGGTGGTGGTGGCGGGTTATTGACAGATGGAGAGGTTGGCTCTTGCTTAGTCAGGGGAGGAAGACTTGGCGGTAATGGAGCGATCTGCGGCGTTGGAGGTGTCAGACCCGTAGATATTTGAGCAGAGAGAAACCCATCATCAGCGAGTGGGTCAAGACTATCTAGATCAAAATCATCTAAAAAATCGTGATCGCTCGTATTTGTAGTGAATTTAGGTGATGATAAATTTGAATTTAGAGACACCATAGGTGATGACTCTTTTGTTGAAACAAAATCATTAAAATCCTCTGATTCTGAAACAAAACCATTAAGTAAATCATGAGCTAGGGCTTCTTCCTGAAAATTGACTTCCGCATAATTATCGTTGAGTAAATCATTTACCAAAGCTTCTTCAAATGGATCACTTGATTCAACTAAGCTATCTTCCAACAAATCTACTGAATTGTTTGCAGACTGGTGAAGACTGAATCCCGTAGAAAGTGAATCCTCTTCTACAGGTAAGTCAGATACAGGGCGGTTTGGAGTGAGTGTTGTAGGAGTAGTGCCAAGGCTGAAATCAGAAACAGGAAAACTTGACAAACTATCTTCGTCAAAAGAAGCCAGATCAAAATTGTCATCCAGCATACTTTCTAAATTATCATCGACATTGTTATTGGCTATAACGTTATTGTCTGTAACCAAAGATTGAGAAGTGCTTGTATCCCAATTAGATTCTACTGAACTAACATTGACTGGTGAGACTATATTATGATCAACTTCATTGTCAAAGCTATCAGCATATTCGGCAAAATTATCATTTAATCCTGAGTCTGCAAATTCTTCCACAGCAAGACTATCAGTATAGTTAGCAAAATCAGAATCGGTAATTTGTTCTGCAATGGATTCGCTAAGGCTATTCCATTTCGGTGCTGAAGGCATATAATTCTCAGGTTGGTTAAACTCATTGTCTGCCAAACCTGTTAAATAAATATCGTCATGAGATGGAAGATCAAATTCGTTAAAATTGTTAGACTGTTGCTGATAAGGAATTTGATCAGAAGTATCTAGATTTCCAGATATTTCATTAAAATCATCATATGTTTGTGGAATCTCGGCATTAATTGTCTCGGGATTACTGATACTTTCAGCTAGTTCATCGACATTATCAGCAATCGCCCAATCGTTGTCATCAAGATTGTTGTCAAAATTAAATTCTTCATTGAGAGTCTGCTCTAGTAAGTTGTTATCAACTACACTTGGCAGATCATCAAGCAAATCATCATTGAAAATTTCTGAAGTTTGATCTGCAGAAGACAAATAATCTGCTGTTTCAAATGACTTTTCATCCCATGCATCATTACCGCGACTGATTTCTGCTTCTAGATTTGCGCTCCAATCAGTTTCGTTGTCAATACCAATTTCAGATTCTAGGTTCTCATTCCAATTTTCTTCATCACTTAGTCCTGTATCGATGAAATTGCTTTCATCTTCTAGCGTTGCCTCCCAACTTACATCATCACTAATGTTATTTGCAGCTAAATCTTCAGAACTAAGCTCTATATCCCAACTCTCATTTTCATTGACATCTTCTGATCCATTTTCTATTTGCTCAAAATCCTGTATAAGAGGTATTTCATTTTCTTCTATATCAGAATTTGCATAGTTTGTATCAAAATCAGCTGGTTCTTCTAATACAGAGTAATCTGGCTTAGATAAGTCAAAATTAGCATATTCCTCTGCTTCAGTAAGATTATTTACTACCGTAAATCCTTCATATTCCTCTGCTTCAGCAAAATTATTTGACACCTCAAATACTTTGTACTCATCTGATTCAGTAAGAGTATTTGCTACCTCGAATTCTTCGTACTCGTCTGATTCGGTAAGAGTATTTGCTACCTCAAATTCTTCGTATTCTTCTGACTCAGTAAGAGTATTTGACACTTCAAAAATATCATATTCTTCTGACTCAGGTACAACTACTTGTGACTCACTTGCCCAATCATCAGATATGCCAAAAGCATTATCAAAAGATGTAGTAGATGATATCAAATCGCTATCTAAGCTAGAAGAACTATCCCATACAGCATCACCGATCGCATTTTCGCTAGCCTCACTCCAATCACTTGTAAATGCATTCTCAACTGATTCATCAAAAGCAGGAGACTCAAGATTAGATGAATTGGTAGACCAAATCTCATCTTCAGTTATGTTGGGAGCAAAAGATTCTTGAGGCTGATATGTTCCAAGGGGATCGTCAGTAAAGTCATCATTTAATGCGATGTCAGCGATACTATTAACTTCTGCTTCCAGATCGCTAGCCCCAAATTCATCAAAAGATAGATCTTGTAGATCCTGATCTTGTGAATTTTGAGGTTCGTTCTGAAAATCATTCTGAATTTCAAAATCATCGGCAATTTGATCAATCGGGTTGAATTGCATTACTTCAGATTGTATTTCTTCAGATAGCTCTAAATCACTAACTAATAAATCATCTAAATCTTCTGAAGAACTAGTTTCAGCAGATTGATCAGAGCCTAGATCTACATTTTTAAATTCCTCTTCAGTATTTCCAAAAATATCTGAAACTTGATTTGATATTTCAGAAGAATCACTAACAATATCATCTACGCTGGGTTCGCTAAATGACTGCTCAAAATTGTTTTCCAATATCCCTGAAATACTATCCCAGTCACTATCACTAGAGCTTAAATCGAAACTTGAGTCATCATTATCATCTAGCAATTCTGCTAGTCCTTGTATTTTACCTTCAGTATTATCGATTTCGCTTTGTAAATCATCAATATTCAGTGAGTTTGAAGTGTCAAACTTCAAGGAGTCTAGGTCGGAGAAATCAGAGTTATCCAAAAAATTCAATTCGTCAAAGCCTAGATTTTCATCTAGAGTTTGATAATCTGGCATTGGTTGAAGCGTTGTCTGAGATTGACCTATATCTTGGTATGAATTAGGAGATTTTGCATTGTCTGATTCATCCATCTTTGCCTTGAGATCGGTCACAATCAACCAATCAATATCCCCGACTTCATTGTTGTTAGGAGTAGTACTCTCCTGACTATTTGACGTGTTTGATGTATTCCTTGAAGGTACAGATCGCTCAATTGGCTCATCTAAACCAAGCGATCGCAACCATTCTAAATCTTCAAGATCATTATCAGTATCCTGATTGCTAAATACTTGAGAAGATGAGCTTGTTGGTGATTGATTTGGCTTTGATTTGGTGTCTGGAGATCCGCCAATTCGCGTACTAATATCCGACATAATCATCCAATCGACATCAGCAGCATCAGCCTTCTTGTCTGGTTGGTTAGCGCCTTGATCTTTTTGTGGGATATTTTTATTGGAAGCCATGAATCAATCCTCAGCATTATGTTCGGGCTTACACCGCTAGGCGCTTTCTAAAAATTAGATCGCAATTTAGTTGGATACATTTAACGTTATTTCAAACCATAGCTTATCAAAAACGTTAAGATAATTTTAACAAATAACAATTTCCATCAGCAAATCTTAAATCAATAGCAATAAACGTCTCATTCTAGACTCTAGCAAGCATTTATTATTTCATTGCATACAAAGTTTAAGCTAATCTTAACAAACAAAGATCATAAAGCTTATGAAAGTGGGGTTGATACAGCAATTCTCATTATGAAACCGATTTTGGTGTTTCCAGCGCCGAAGGCGCTGGAAACACCAAAATCGGTTTCATAATGAGAATTGCTG